>JAOZSB010000144.1 GCA_029939895.1 Desulfobacterales bacterium | reverse complement strand
CTGTCAGCTATCTTTTTACCTTTCCAACTGGGGCAAGTTATGCGCAAAAAATCCCAAATTGTCAAATAATTAAAATTTGAAGGGCCTTGAAAGCCTGCCGCTGATATTGTGGTGAATTACAAAACATCGCAAAAAAAATTCCACGTAAGAATGCTCTGGTTAAAAAGCTCATTAACCAGGCCTGCTTTAAGTTCTTATGGATATTTTTTTATCTTTCGATGCTGCATAGAACACCTCATTTAATGGTTATAATCCACTCTTAAGAAAGTGTCCATTTTTTCTATATCAGACCAGCTCATCCCGACCTTCTTTGTTTGTCCATATTATATCACATGTTTAACATAAAACCCGGGTCAGCTTTTTTTGGGGGCAGATCGTGCTTATAATGCCTGCAAAATGAAGTGTTTATGAACTTTATAATTTTTTTTGTGAAATATGTGTTTCTGTTTCTATATATAAAGTAGGCAGCCTGAGTTTTAACTGATTCAAGAAATAATTTATTCAAATAGAGGAGGAAATTATGAATATTTGCAAACGGAATTTATTATTATGTTTTCTTTTAATGCTGTTAATTTTTGCCGGGTGTTCATCCAGGAAACCTGAGCCGCTAACAGTTGTCACACCCCTCGCAGATCGGCTTGATGTACTATTCAATAGCGATCCTGGCGATTGGGAAAAGTTAATGCAAGGCCTGGTGGAATCTGGCAGGACAGACATTCCAGACAACCATCTTCTTTATGCGATAAAAGAGTGGAACGATGTTGCTACAAAGCAAATATGCATTAAGGCAACTTATCTTTATCTTGACCATCGCGCAACTGTTAAAGGCGGTTTTTATGGGGAAGACGAGGAGTTGTTTAAAGAGTATGTAGAGATGGCACTCAAAGATACAGCTCTGACGACACTGGCTCGGGTTGACAAACTTTGCAGGAAGGCTGGAAACAACCTTTGTGGAAATATCAAGTAATTACTTAGGAGGATGTTATGAAAAAAATATTAGGACCCAATGTTTATAAAGTCATTGCGATTGTGACACTGACTCTTTTGATTCATGGCTTGTCAAGTGCCATAGCTTCTAACAAAATCGTATTGGAGGTGAAGTCGGTTGTAGATGCGGTCAAGGAAAGTGGAAACTCGGTAAGCAATTCTTTGGAAGATTTTAACAAGGAATTTGTTGCCCCGGCAAATAATCTTACAGCAATCGAGGCCAATATTGAAGAGCTTACAAGGCAGGGGTATCTTACAAAAAACTATAAAGACAATCCGGAAATGTGGGACTACATCAATTCGTTATCAGCAAAAAATGTGGTTGCAATTAAGGATATACTTCTGAAGTACATTGATGTTCTTCAAAGTGATGTCGGTGCTTTTCACAAGGCTGTGTACAAGGGAAAAGACCAGCTTGAGGATCTTCGTTCTGATGATATGGGTTCAGCCGGGGCAGAACTTCATTTTATAAAAACGGAATTTGCCGAGCTTGAAAACAGGGGGCTTGAATTGTCCAAGGATTGCCGGGGCAACAAGGGGCAGATTAGCCCAAGATGTGTGCGTGAAAGAAGAGCTTATAATCTTAGCATGAATCACCTGGAAAAGAAACTCAGGCGACTCATTTATGTAAAACAGATTGCAGGAATCAAGGGCAACATTATTGCCAAGCTCGACATGATTTTGGAAGGCTATACTTATAAAGAACAAGAGATCACCGATACGATTTCCGACTACTTATTTAAATTGGAACAATATGGCAATTTCGTTTCTAATGATAATCTTGGTGGACTGTTAGCAGTTGTAAGTGATCTTAAAAAACTGGATAAGTCTCTCTCTCACTTTAAAAGTTATCAGGTTGGACTTGGGCATTTAGTGATTCAGGCAGGCGATGCACTCGACAAAGCTGCAGATAGAACTCTGAATGAAGATATTGATGTTGAATCCCGAACAGATCTTTTGAAGTCAAAAACAGGAAAAGAGCAAGAAATCAGAAATCTTATTAAAACACTTGAAAGAAAGGCTGGTTAATCATGGATAGAATTTTCAAGACAATAGTATTAACAATGGCTGGCATGATCATATCAGCGATCATGGCCTTTGGCGACAACCTGGAAGATCAGGTAGATTTTAAATCCAGGATCAAGAATTGCAATACAAGTCAATGCCTTGCGGCTCTTAAGGCAGAAGCTGATCAAAACATGGCAGATGTCAGCAGCAATTGTAATGAAGACTTCATGGGTATCGGAAACGACGTGCTCGGAAAACAGTCGAAGTCAGTGATAGAAGAAATAATCTACCATCTTGATACTCTTGAAGCACACCATAATTTCAGGGATGTTTTCTACTTTGAAAAGTTAAAAAAGATTAAAGCCGCTCGTAAGAAGTTTGACCGACATGAAATTACGGAAAAAAACTTCAACCGAACTGTGAAACAGGCGGACATTAACTTTAAAAATGACCTTTTGGCATCTGAAGACCTGATTAACGAAAAAGCCTTCAGGTTAATGGAGCTTTGCAAGATTGTGGAAACCAATGTAACTACAATTAAATCAACTCAAATGTATGGTGGCAGTCTTTCAGCACCTGTACGCGAAAGCATAGTTTCCTTGTATGACAACGATACCTGGCAGGCTTTTATCAGCAAAACGCCCCGTGGGCTGCGCATTAGAAAAGCCCTGGGATATGCATCAGAAAGTGCAGCCAACGGATTGATCTCATCCCTCACCAGAATTTTTATTGGATTCAGACAGGTAGATTCTGGCGTTGTACTTTCTGCGGAGCTTATTGACAGGCTGGTCGAAAAAAATCCAATACATTAGAAAAGTTTAATATTCCTTTTTAAGTCGATTGGCCGGAGGTAACATGAAAAATTTTAAAAAAATAAGCGGCTTTTGTCTCATCCTGATTGTTGCGATAGTTTGCTTGCAATTATTGTCAAAATATAGCGATGACAACGTGATGCTGGCAAAGTCGCTGGTTACCTTTTCGCCTGGGACTGGTGAAAAGGTAGCCAAAAAAAGTGAGAGCAAAAACCAGGAAAAAGAAGAAAAGGTGAAGGATTTAAAAAAAATTGATGAGCAGCTAACAGAAAAGTCTTCTGGTGAAATCCAAAAAGTAAATGATGAAATGGTACAAGAAAATGATGCAGCACCAAAAGAAAAAATGATGGACCCAAAAATCAATAAAAATAATTCAAAAAAAGTAAAAGCACAAAAAACAGACTTGGAAAATGCCACAGACAGCAACAAAGATATTAAGATGGCTGAGAAGAATGAAGCAAAAAAGATTAGCGAAAAACAAAAAAAGGGGCAGGTTGCTGAAAGACAAACAGCAAATCAACAAACAAATCAACAAACAGATCAACAGGCAGATCAACAGGCAGATCAACCGATAATGTCCCGCAGGATTGGTTTTGCCGTTGTCACAGATGAAGAATTCATAGAGATTGGACATATCCAGGAAGAGGTAAAGCAAGGCTCATTCAATTCTAAAGAAGGACTGTTTGCATGGGGGCTGTTATCCGATTACAAGAATCCTGATACTGCAATTCGTACCCTTGGCGGAATACCTTTTGCCATAGACCACAGGAAGAGGCAATTTTACAAGATTCATGTAGTCCAGGTTGCAGTCAGGCAGCTACCACTCGGAAACAGTTACAGCAATATTGGTATTGAATCCACCAACCCAGCTCCATTAATGCGAATTACCCGAAAGGCATACCAGGATGGGTGGCTGCCAGTTGCCCACGACAAATTATCTTACGTTTTTATGTTCACAAAGGACAGGGAATCATATGTCAGCGGTAAAGTGGCTGCTGCCTTTGAATGGTCTATTAAAAACATGAACCTCTCCGGGGAGCAGGCAGATAGCTTTAGGGCCAGTCAAAGGCTTTGTGTTGAAGTCTTTAAAATTGAACGGCCAAATAAGGGCATAAATGGTGTTGTTATTCCAATATATTTTGAATCAGCTAAAGGGGAAAGAGTTTTTCTTTCCAGGGAGTACTATCAACATTTTGACGAAGAAGCTGCCATGCTCGGGATTGCAAGCATAAACAAAGAAGAATATGGAAAAAGGAGCTAAACATGAGACCCTGGTATGATCCACAACAACTTTTTGTCAGCCTTGGAATTACTCTGCCTTTCTTTATTTACTATTGCTGGCGTTTTTATAGCTCTGTTGCTGATCACAGAGATGGCATGAAAATTCTTGATGGTGATGCCTGGCTTGGTGAAATTCTTTTGCCAAAATGGAATGAAGATCAAATATCTTCACAGCTTGCCATGAGCCATGTTTCAGCAAAAGTCGACACAACTCTCATGTCTATAAGGCGAAGAATGATCTTTGACTCAAATATACTTGTACTTCTTGGCTTCATTGGAACCCTTTTGGGTTTGCTCACCTCCTTTGAGAACCTTTCTTTTGCTAATAATGAGCCCCTGAGTGCAATAGGCAAAATAACAGGGGGCCTTGGTACAGCCGTTGTCAGTTCCCTGGCAGCAGCAATCCTTGCTATTTTTGAACGGGGTTATCTTGCGGGAACCGAAAAAGCTGTGGCATCACTAAAGAAAAAAATAATCAAAAAATGCTTTCAGCAATATACAGCTGTAAACCACGCCCCCCAGCAAGTGTTAAGCATAAATGACGAATCCAGGGAATTAATTTTACCGCCATCAAGGAGCTTTCAGTGCAAAAGTATGACTCATAGAAAAAGTGTGCAATCCCAGCGGTGCAAGCTAAGTAATATGAAAAATGCCAAAAAAGATAATCAACACCTCTGGAAATGGCAATTTAAAAAGATGGACAGAGTATAATCCATACAACAGCTTTGATGTGTTTATTTTTAGGATTTTGGAGGAAGAGTAATGTTTACCAACATGTTAAATCAGGATGGATGTGAGATGGGAGACGAAGTGGATCCTAACAAGGATATCAGTCTGCTTATTCTCTTGATTATGGTGCTTATAATAAAAGTGATGTCACAGTTGATTGGAAATGAGTCAATGTCATCAAAATCTGCAAATCTGGATACGAATAACAGTTCTGGAGCAGTAGCTCTCAAGCATTCAGATGTGGCTGAAATTATATACAAAAATAAAACTTTAGGCATTCAGCAAAATGGTATGGTTTTTCAATTTCCAGAAGACATGAAAAAATTTCTTGAGCAGGGTTTATTTGTTGATCAAGCTGATGAGCAAGGAATTGAACGCAGTGTGTTGATCATCAGGGATCCTGACAAGAAAATTAGTGGAAAAACAACAGTCGATATAGTTCGATTGTTTAACGAACATGGAATCATAGTAGATTTCCATGAAGTGCTGAAGGAGTGAATCCTATGAAAAAAATAGCTATAATATTGACTGTAGTTGTAACCTGTCTATTGCAATCCGGGTGTGCATGGGTGGCAGTTGCACCATCAGCTATCAGCGTAGCGCATGGTTATGCTTTTGGGAAAAATAAAAGCTTTGCTGCTCCTGTTGATAAGGTCATAGCAACCTCGGCTTATACCCTGAACCAGGCTGGCTTTAAAATTACAAGAATCGAAATGTTTAACCGCAAAGGGCTTATTATTGGCCAGTGGAAAGAGACACATGTCAAAATTGTAATCAAATCCGTTACACAACAAATGTCGAGCGTAATAATCAAAGTCAATGAAAGTACAATGCTCAGGAAGTATTCACATGAAGATGAAATCTTAAGACAGGTAAGAATAAATCTTGAAAATAACATGAATGATCTTGTCCAGGTTACAAAAAGATTTGTAAAAGTCCATGTTGATCCTGAATATAGCTCTCCTGTAATCGCCTATATAAATCTGGATAAGGATACAAAATTTTTTGAAACAAAAGATGTTTGGAAACGCATACCTTTGATGGACAGCTATGATGGATATGCATTAATTAAAAGGAGAAACTAAAATGCGATTATTATCATTTACTTTCATATTCCTCTTTTTAGCTAATTTTGCGCATGCAGGTGTCCTTAATGATGCCTGGGGTGATATCATCAGGCAATATCCAAATCCCCAACCCAGGAAGGAAGAGAGAGTAACGCTGGCCTCCATATTTAATCCTGTTGTAAGCAACTACCCTGACCATCTGTTGCAAAAAAAGAACATAACAATTGAAGATATTAAAGGGAAGTCTGGCATGTTTGTGAAAAGGCATCCGGCCTCACTTTCTAAGCCTTTTTCACAAAAGAAATTGATAAAACCATACAAGAAGACGATCTCAAAAGCCATGAAACTGTTTAATGTTCCTGCAAACATAATTGGGGGGGTGATTATCCAGGAGTCTGGCGGCAAAAGATTTGCAAAAGCAAAAACATCATCTGCAAAAGGGCTTATGCAAACAATAGACAGCACATTCAAGCTTGCGCAAAAAAATTTATATGACTATGGGATATTTATAAAAAATCCCTATAATGCTTCGGACTCAATCATGGCTGGCACATGGTATTTAAGCTGGTGCTTTGAAGCCGCCAGGGAGGATTTCCCTTCATACAATGACCGGTCAAACACTAACCACTGGAAAAAAGGCCTGGAGTACTATTATGCGGGACCGACCTGGGGAAAAAATCATAAACCCCTGTTCTTCGTTGAATATAAAGGGAAGAAGATCATCATTAAAAAAGGGCATTATTCAAATAAAGTCCTTGAATTTGCCAACAGTCTGTGAGATCAATTGATATATATTACTGCAAACAAGGGGGTAAAATGAAGAAGCTGGCTGGTATACTTTTGATAATAACATGTCTGCAATTTTTTGCTTGTTCTACAAAACAAAATAACCATGACGCAAAACTGGTTTCCGATAAACAGCAACAGGGAAAAATTTCCTATTTCAAAGCTGTCGAGGAAATGGGTGCTTACTTTTCTGACTTGATCCTTGATGATGAAATAATATTTATTGAAAATATTATAGTTAGTTCAGGAGGCGAAAATCTTCTTTCAAGGAGATTTGTCGAAGACCTTTCAATAGAGCTAATCCAAAATAAAGTAGACGTAAGAAGAAGAAAACCAGTCAGTTGGGTCAAAACCCCGGATCTGCTTGAGTTCAACCGGGTTCCATGTTCCGGCAATACAGAGAACATGTCTCCCGATCTGGTGCTGGAATTCAAGCTGCTGGAAAGCATGACTCCTGGCCATCTGGATGCAAGGGCTACCCTTGTCAGGACTCACAACGACAAACTGGAAGGCTCTGAATCGAAATCGTTTATTCTTGATGACCACCTTAAGGGTTTATATGAAAAAAAAGCACCTGATCTGCAACCATATGGAGAAATGAAAAACCCCTATATTAGTCCAAGGCAGGCTGCAAATTACATGGTTGGCAAAATCGCATGTAATATAAATTCCATGTTTTCTGAAATTGACCAGTTGCAATTTGTTGTTGCCATAACCGGGGAAACCCCCCCGGAAATTGCAAGTGTGTTTGTAGATGCTGTTTCCGAATATAATTTAAAACAGGCATCTTACCATGAAGATTGGCTGGTGGTTACCATCAATTCGTCAGACAGGTTTGAACAGGATTTATATAGAAAGACAAAAAGAGAACTGTATGGCATTGCAAACGTTGTCCTGGGTATAGATGTTTCTGAACAATCAAAGGGAGTACTATTGCTTCGCACTGCGGTTTTGACCCTCAATGATCTTGAAACTGACAGCCCAAATAGAAAAAGGTCTATAGATGCAGGATCAATTGTTCCCAGAGGTATCGCTAATGGGTATGTACTTTTTGACCGTAAGCTTCCAGTTGTAACTAAATCTGTTGTTGCTGAAATCGAGAAAAAATCCACCATCCGGGGAGACAGTGATGACCCTGAATGGCAAGAGTATCTGAGGCAGAATAACAAGAAGTTAGTTGAGATCGTCAATGACATAGCCAAAGACAGGCTTAGGGAAGATTTGTTCGGTGGCAGAGTTGTAAACAGTTTAAAAATAACAGGAAAAATAGAAACAAGGAACTGCCGGACAGACAGCAGGCGACATATTGCATCTAACCGTTTTTCCCCACGTCGATACAGCGATGCAAAGTACGACCTTAAGCTTGTGCTCGGGAATAACGAGATATTAGAAGCAAAAGGCATTGTTAAAGGTGTAGGCTCAAACTGTGAGTCAGCTAAAGAGCAAGCACTTCTTGGAATTATCCATGAATTATATCCTGATATTTTCATTCTTGCAGGCGTACTGCACCAGGATCATCAATTGGATAAATTGCGCACACTCCTTAATCATCTCCTGCGTTCAGGCGCATGGACTTATGTTAAGGGGATAAATGTGGATAAAGTGTTCAGGCAGATTGCAGCAATCAAGTCCACTAATCATTGAGGGTAAATCAGGGAGACAATCAAATGAACTCAATTTTGAAATCCAGACATAAACTTTTAATAGTATTTTTTGTTTTTTCAATTTTTATGGCGAGTGGCTGCGCCCATGTTGCACGCGAGCAGGTGCCAACGTCACAAAAAGCAATACACGCATTACCAGAGGAAGTATTGCCGGCATTTGAGGATGCTGTTACCGTGCTGGTTAAAAAAATAGTTCCATTTTTGCACTATAATACCTCAATGGACACAAACTGCATGGTTATAGTGCCTGAATCAATAACAGGATCAGAATATAAAAAATCAATGTTAGCTGCTGACCGGATTGAATATCAACTTGTGAATAATAACATCGGAATTATAAGAAAAGTTGATTACCATAATATTAAGGGCAGATATTGTCCCAGAAAAAAAGATCAAGCAAATGTAGACATCCAGATAGAGGTTTCCGTTGATACAACCTGTGATTCTTTGGAAAAAAATTGCGGGTTAATCAAGCTGGCATTATTTGATGTCAGAGCTGCAAGAACAAAAAAGTATAATGATAAAATCCGTTTTAATTCTGAAGCCCGGTTTGAAAAAATGGCTGCGCGTATTCCCGCCAGGACAAAAATAATTGGGTCAAAGGCAAACCCATACTCTAACCTTGACGAGGCCAAAATAAATATAGCCCAGAAGCTACTGTGCGGTGCGAAAAGATGGATTCCTGAAGAGAATATGAATTTCACTGTGGGAATAACTGAGCGCACCTGAGACACAATCGCCCAGGCCTTTAGTGGTGCTGTCTCAGAATTAGGGGGGCATCAAACCGTAGGGCTGGAATCAAACTGGATGACAATAATTATGGAAACACAAGACCAGTTTGAGTTGGAGTTTTATGTAAAAAAATACAAACATTTATTAGGAAGGGCCAATTTATTACTGGGTCTTGATGTTGAGCAAAATAGATCAGGGCTGATGAAAATCAATGCCGCACTCTTTACGCTAAATGAGATTCAAGACGAAAATGGAAAAATGATTCTGGAAAATCAGATCATCCCATATTGCAAGATAACTGAATATGTTCAGTTTTCCTGTGAAGAGTATGTCGTTGCTGAAGGATTTGGATTGTGCAACAAGAATTGGGATAAAGCTACCTGGAAAGAAACTGCAATTATGGGGGCAACCCTTGATGCAAAGGCTAACTTAATAGCAAAAGTTAAGCAATACGTTAAACGTGTGATAAAAAGTTCGGGCAGAAGAGTTGATGCTGCCATAATAGAATCAATAACCGAGGGTTTTATATCTGATACCGAGAGGATATCTGTACGGTTTGATGAAAATAAATGCAGAGCCGATGTGAAACTAAAGGTTAAAAGGAGTAATATCAAGATTATAGTTGGCAAAAAAGTACTCAGGAGAGAATAGTTCGTGCATTATTAATTTGACATTAAGCGATTTGCTATATTATATCCAATTATGAATAGCGTAGCAATGATTATAAATATAATTTAAGGAGGTCGCTAAATGGCAAAAAGTGAAAATGGGTATAGGTTTTATGTTTCGGTTTGCTTGGGAGCTTTCCTGGGTTCTATTATAGCATCTGCACTTATGTCATTTATGAATTATGAAATATGGAAAAATAAAGATAAAAGAGACGTAATCAATCTCAGAATGGCAATAATTACGAAAACCAATAATACTATCCAGCAGGCGACCTATGCAAAATATCTCAGGGATATTATCGGGAAAACTTCCATGAAAGGTAAGCTGGAAAATTCTTCATCAAATCAAAAAGCTACTCTACCGCTCATGGGCAATGATCCATCCATGATTGCTGTTACGCCAAGGGAAAAGTTGATGTTGCTCGAAAGTAGATTTAAGGAGGTTGCAAACCTTGGTTTGCTTTATTTTGGTAGCAAAACCAACGATTCTCTGGAAAAAATATCTAAAAATTACAAAAAGTGGTATGATGTGCCTGAAGAAGAGCTTCAAGAAATGCTAATCAATATGCATAATGAGTTGCAATACGGACTAAGCAAGGGGTTTTTCAAACACTAATTGATATTAAGTAAATTTGGAGTTGTCATGAAAAGAGTTATTGTTGTTTTGCTGCTTGCCCTGTGGGTTGTAGCACCTTCTTATGCTCAACGTACTATTACAGAAAAAGTAGATCCACAAAACCCTTCAATAAAAATATATACCATTGAAACTACAAATATAATTCATAAACGACAATCCTACCATGATGCAAAATTAGAAGAAATCGCATATATTAAGCGTCAGATTCTTGATCGCGCTGGTGTATATATAAAAAACGAGTATGAAGTTGAAAATCATGTTGTTACCAAAGAGCAAAGTAGGGCCGTCGTCGCAGCAGTTATGCAGACTAAGGTTAATAAAGAAAAGTTTGAAATAAGAAACGATCAACAGGTATTGATATTGAATTTAGAAATTAGAGTAAATACTGATCGCAATCTGGTAGAAAGAGTATTA
>JAOZSB010000143.1:6416-10792 GCA_029939895.1 Desulfobacterales bacterium | reverse complement strand
TGATATATTCCCTGTAAATCGTATAAATTTTTACGGGTTAATGCGAAGCAAATTTACAAAAAAGGAAAAAGAGCAATTCAAGCTGCTTTCCCCGCCAGTTTTTTCGAGCAGTTCCCATGTGGTCTGCGCTAAAACTAATGACAAATGCCCCTATTATATAGAAAAATTCAACCAGGGACTCCAGGTTCTAATAAAAAAAGGCACCAAAAAACAGATTCTTGCCCCAATATTATCTTTGGAATAGCATTGGCGAGTACCTGGCTTTCGGTGATGCCACCAAATTTGAATGATCCATTTTATGCCTGCGAGGTTTGACCCTGTGGCAAGCTTCCGGCAACAGGGTTTTGTGGCATTTGTTTTACCTGAGAACCCAAGAAATAATAAGATCAGCCCAGCATAAGCTCTAACCCCCTTCGAACTCGCTTCGTCTGGGGTTATCCTTTCTGCTCCCCTGGCAAACCACTTAACCAGGTTACAGTGGATTAAATTCCCTGGCATAAATGCCCAATTGTTATTTTTTTTTAAACACACCTCAAGTTCAAGTTGACATTGGACTTTTCTTCCTTTATTTTAATTTTAACATCAAAATATAAAAAATTATTTCGGTTTTTAAACCGTCCTGATAGATTAAGTTGCGGGGGGATGCGAGATCACTTCCTGAAAGATGGGGATTCATGCACACACTTTTTGCGATTTTAAAAAATTTAGCAGGTCAGCTTAAAAAAGAAAACCTGCACAAGGTTGCTCTGGCAACACTGATTTTGATAATCCTGGGCGGTCTGGCGTTCTATTATTTTGAGGACAAGTCCCTGCTCGATTCCTTTTGGTGGGCGTTTGTTACTATGACCACGGTGGGTTATGGAGATTTTTTTCCGGTTACCCTGGGGGGAAGAATTGCCGGGATATTTCTTATGATGATTGGAATCGGGTTCCTGGGGCTTTTTACAGCAATCATTGCAGGGATTTTTCTCGAAAACAAGATTCTTGAATCAAAGGGCATGAAGGAGACTGACGTGGAAGGCCATTTTGTTATATGCGGTTGGAATTACAAGGGATATGATATTGTAGCAGAACTAAAGGCAGACCTCAAATGTGGTGATATTCCCATTGTGCTGATTTCTGATTTAGATGAAAAGCCCGATGATCTTGATGATGTTGAGTTCATTCACGGGGAAGTCAATGCTGCTATTCTGGAAAAAGCAAATGTTGGAAAGGCCAACTCAATTATGGTGCTGGGTGACGACAGCCTGGAACCCCATGTGCGTGATGCAAAAACCATCCTTAATACCCTGGCAATAAAAAGTGCGTTTCCAGACATTTACGTCAGCGTGGAGCTTGCCGAGCCAAAAAATGTTGAGCATTGCAAGCTCGCCAAGGCTGATGAAATCATTGTTGGCGGTGCATTGACAGCAAACCTCCTTGTCCAGGCTTTTCTGGATCACGGGATCACAAAGGTTGTCACAGAGCTGATCAGCAACCAGTATGGAAATGAGCTTTATCTGATTGATTTACCAGAAAAATATATTGGAATGGTATTTGCCGACATCCTCGATAAGCTAAAAAGGGAAAAAGGCGTGCTTTGCCTGGGCATTGATAATGCCGGAGAGCTTATCACAAACCCGGATGCCGACTACGCAATCAAGGAAAATGATCGGCTTGTAGCAATTGCAACAGCACGACCCGACCTTGCATCTCTCAACCCCTGAGAAAGATTATGAGATCGATTCTGACATTGACTCTGGCCTTGCAAGGACAAAAAAATGTTTTATATTTAAAGAATGAACGATAAAAACAAAGAATTATTTAGATAAAATGCAGTATAAATAATAATTCCTTTGTTTTTATTATGGATAGAAAAAAATTGTTTTAATTAAATAATAACGCATATTTAAAGGAGACATCATGTCTGACAAATTTGAGCTTGTCAAGCAGTACCTTTCTGAAATGGACATCATGATTGTAAGTGAGGATGCTGAGGAGCAACTCGTGATTGTGGAGGACGAGGACAATGGGATAAAGAATCTGGTGATTGATTGTGAAGCCCCGATTCTTGTAATTGAGCAATTGATAATGAAAATTAATGCTGATTCAGTCGATTTTTTCAAAAGACTGCTCCAGATGAACCGGGAAATAGTCCACGGAGCATTTGTACTTGATGACTCTGGCGAACTGGTCATCTTCAGGGATACATTGCAGCTTGAAAACCTTGACCGAAACGAACTTGAAGGCACAATCCATTCACTGGGCCTTGCGCTTGCCGAGTATGGGGCAGAGCTTCTTGATTTTTCCAGCAAGTGATTTGCAAAAAAAGCACTATATTAAACATATGATTTAAGTTTATCAAAACACAGTTTACTTATTTCATAATCAAACCAGCGGAAATAAAAAAAATTAAAGCTCCGTTAAAAGTTTATGATTACCAGGAGGTAATAAAATGTCGTTTTTCAAAAGACTTTTCAAAGTGACCGAGTCCGAAGCCCACGCCATTGTTGATAAAATTGAAGACCCTATAAAAATGTCAGAACAGGGCATAAGAGACCTTAAAAAAGACTTAAACAGCGCAATGACCAGCCTTGCCGAGGTAAAGGCAATTGCAATCCGCACCAGGCGGGACGCTGATAACAAAAAGAAACTTGCCGCAGATTATGAAAGAAAGGCAATGCTGCTCCTGCAAAAAATGCAAAGCGGCGAGATAGATGCAGCAGACGCTGAACGCCTTGCAACAGACGCTCTTGGACAAAAAGAGTCAAATGCAAGCGAGTCCATGCGCCTTTCCACAGAAGCTGAAAACCACGAAAAAATGGCGAACCAGCTACAGGCCAACGTCAACAAGATCAAGTCCTCCATCACAACATATGAGAACGATCTTGTGACACTCAAGGCCAGAGCAAAGACCGCATCTGCCACCAAAAAAATAAATAAGCAGCTCACATCAATGGACTCTTCGAGCACCATAGCAATGCTGGAAAAAATGAAATCCAGGGTTGAGGAAGACGAATCACTCGCAATAGCCTATGGCGACATGGCAAGCGCAGACAAAAGCGTTGATGATGAAATAAATGCAGCACTGGCAAGCGGATCAACAGCCGCACCGTCACAGTCACTGCTGGAACTCAAACAGAAGATGGGAATCTCCTGATTAGTTGCATTTAAGGCATTATAGTTGTTATCATAAATATGTTCCGATTGAATTGAGCATAGCCCTGAAAGGGCGGAATATACCAGCCCGGGGCGTAAGCCCTGGGTTAGATTCCCTCCCCGTATGGATCAGCCCTGTAAAGGTGGCATATTATTCATTAAGAGAATCGGTTTTTTGCTTTTATATTTGTATGAAAGAGACCGTAAATACTTACAACTCTACCCAGGAGGCCAGAAAATGGGATTTTCAGACGTATTTAAAAAAAAGAAAAAAAAAGAGTTCGACCCATTAAATGATGCGGTCCTTTGGAAGATGAAAAAGGGCTGGATGGTCGATTATGACTCATCAACCTGGGAAGTAATCGCATTTAACACCTATGACTGGGGCGGTGGCGAAATCTCCCGCGAATGGCAGATCAACTGCGGCGATGAAACACTATACCTGGAAGTAGAAGGCGAAGACGAATTTGAATGGTGCCTCAACACAAAAATCCGGGTCAGCGACATTGGCGACGACCTTGTTGAATACATAATCGAAGCCGAAGACCCGCCAGACGAAATTGAATACGACGGCGTTCGATACTACCTCGAAGAATCATCAGCCGGACACTACTTCAAAGACGGAAAAGGCGACGGCGAACCACTCCTGCAATGGTGCTACGAAGACGACGAAGGCGAACTTTACCTCACCGTAGAGCAATACGGCGAAGAAGAATTCGAAGCAGCAACCGGCATCCCCGTCGAAGAATACATGTTCACTAATGTTCTGCCTGTTAACGAAGAATAACCAACCGCACTTATAAATGGCACAAAAAAGCCCGGCAATACTGGCATAATTCACCAGATATTGCCGGGCTTGCCTGCTGCTGCCCAGCCTTACGAGCTTTTACATTATGCTTAATAAACCCTCGTATTGTCGCTTACAATCTTTTGTACGCGGATGATCCTGCCCCAGGGATTTTTCTAAGATTTCAATTGCCTGCTCACAAAAAGATTTTGCCTCTCCAAATTTTTCCAGTTTTATAGATAGGCCGGCCAGCCCCCACAGGCTGTTTGCGTAATCAGGATGATTCTGACCAAGGGTTTTTTTCCTAATCGGTAAAGCCTTTCTGAAATAGCCCTCTGCTTCCTCGTATTTACCTTGATCTTGAAGCACCCCTGCCAGGTTGTTCATGTGACTTGCATAATCAGCATGCTCCTTGCCAATGGTCTTTTCATCAATTTCCATGGCCTGCCTG
>JAOZSB010000143.1:0-6316 GCA_029939895.1 Desulfobacterales bacterium | reverse complement strand
TCAGCATGCTCCTTGCCAATGGTCTTTTCATCAATTTCCATGGCCTGCCTGAAATAACCCTCTGCTTCCTTGTATTCACCCTGATCTTCAAGCACTCCTGCCAGGATGTCCAGGCATTTTGCATAATCAGCATGCTCCTTGCCAATGATCTTTTCATTAATTTTCATGGCCTGCTTGCAATAGCCCTTTGCTTCCTTCAATCTGCTCTGCATCCTAATCACCACTGCCAAATAGTAAAGATATTTTGCATGTTCTTCAGATTCTTCCCCTTTTGTTTTTATGGCCCTGGTTACGCAAGATTTTACAAGACCTTCTGACTGGCTGTAAGAACCTGTGTAATATAGATAATCTGCAAAATCGCCCATTATCTCCACACCTGGAAAATCATCATAGCCAGCCTCATCCTTTATTAAAGTTGCAATGTGGAGCATATGGGGGATCAGGTGCATGTTTTCAATATAACTGCCTGTTTTTTCGGCTTCATTTGCCCTGTCACTCATGTATCGCGAAGCCATTTTTCCAATTTTACTGTTATTATCCAGGAGCCTTGATGCGTCCTGGGTCAGGCGGTGGATGGCGTAGGTATTGCCTGCCAGCTTGAGGATGGAATTTTCAGCAAGCTTTTTCAAGCTGGCTTCAATGGTTTCAATATCCAGTTTTAGAATCTGTGCAATCAATTCTGCATCAATATTTTCAGGGCTTAAATAGCCAGCCGCATACATGCAGTCAAGGGTGTGCTGCTCATTAAATTCGTACCTTGCAAGGTCAAGGGCTGATGCAAGCGTGCCTTCTTCCTTAGATTTTTTCTCCACACTACTCAACGGCACAGTCCTTGCCAAAGACCCGAAAAACTCCAATGCAATAGGAAGGTTGTCCACGGCTCTGCAAATACTTTGAACCATGGTTTTTGTTTCATCGTTTAATGTGGCTGCCTCAATTTGCCCATAGGCAAGAAACATTTCAAATGCTCCGGCATCATCGGGGATGTCCATATTAACCCTTGAAAGGTTCGTAAGGGTTTGCCGCCTTGTCGTTACAAGCATATGGGCATTTGTAAAAATCATGCCCCTGGGTATGTCGTCCATCTCAAGATTGTCAAGGATTACCAGCGCCAGGGGTTTTGGGTTGATGTATTCAACAATGGCAGTGATCACTGCTTCTTCGTTCATCTCTGTCAATTTTTCAAGGGTTAAGTCAAAGCCCTTTACTTTTGCTTTTACCCACCCCTGGATTGCAGCGACAACACCGCCCTCCATGTTAAGCCAGTAAACACCCCCTGGGTATTCCCCGGAAAACTCATAGGCATACTTAACCGCCATTGAAGTCTTGCCAATACCTCCCTGCCCGGACACCATTGCACCCTGGGAGACTACAGCAGTCTGGTTTGATTTGAATGCATCCTGAATTTTTTTTATCCACACCTCATAACCAGTCAACTGGCTGTTCCGCATAAAGGGGACGTAAAAATTGAGGGGCTGTGGTTGAGGTTCGGGTTTGGTTTCAGGTCGGGGAGATTCAACATTATCAGGCTTTGGTTGTGCTTGCTCGCTTTGCTCTACTAAACTTGTCGTGTTAATTTGACCGCCCCTGTTATCAATATTAAGTTGTTTCTCGATTGTAGCTTCATTATTTGCAATTTCATTTGATTTGGTGACCTGTGGTCTATTTGCTGGCGTGGTTGGTTGGTGGTCTATTGACTTCCCTTTATCTTTTCGCAAGGAAAGTACACCGAAAATAATTGATGCGATGACTCCCAAAATCGCTACTATGATTCCGGCTATTTCCATTGCTCAATTCTCCCTGCAAGGTTTTTTAAAATTATTCGTTTTAACCTTATTTTTTTCCGAAGTTAACCTTAGTAGCAATATTATTTCATAATTACAGAACCTTATTACCTTATTGCCAATAAGGTAATAAGGTTTTTGTTATAATATGCCCGGTCTACTAAGGTTGAACAGATATAAATAAGGCTTATTTTGCCTCAATTATCGTTCCTATACATTAAGTAATTCCATATCATATTAATGGCATATTTGCAATCATCCTGTTTTATACAACAGCTATCGAAACCGCATTCCTGCACCTAATCACCCGCACAAACACTTAATATTTCACCAATTTCATACATTTTCACAATCACGCTTCAACCAATTCATACCAGCATAACACAAAAGCCGACTAAAATTATTAAAACAATGTTTTATTTTCTTGACAAAACTAAAACAATGTTTTAACATTTGAATGTAAACGCAGAACACAATTTTTTTTTTTGCATTTAACCTGGACATAAAGGCAGGGGCAATATGAAGGTAGAATCTCACTATGCTGGCGCACCGTTAAAACCGTTTTATACGGATATTCTGGCAAGGCATACCATGAATTATGCAGCCGCTATAAATGATAATAACCCGAAATATTTTGATGATGAACTCGGCGGTGGGATTGTTGCCCACCCCATGAACAGCGTGGCCATGACGTGGCCCATACTTGAACGGGTGTGGGAGTATATTGATGTGGAGGATTTTCCACGGGACATCCTGGCAACACAGGTGCATTTTTCTGAACAGCTTATCCTGCACCAGCCTGTCAGGCCCGGCGACAAACTCGTTATTAGGGGAAAAATCGCTGCGATTCTTCCGCACCGTGTTGGAACCCATATGATTATTCAACTTGATGCCTTTAAACTGCCCGATGCTGCTGAAGGGGCTGATGTCAAAGAGCAGGAAGGCGAGCTGGTTTTTACTGAATATATTGGCGGTTTAATGCGGGGGGTTGAGTGTGCGGATCAGGGTAAGGGGCTGGAAAACATCCCTACTCCCCCTAAGACCCATGCAGAAGGGCCGCCATTATGGGAAAAGTCTGTGGAAATTGATCCAATGCTGCCCTTTATTTATGACGGGTGTACTGATATTCACTTTCCGATCCATACTTCAAAGGCCTTTGCCCACATGGTTGGTTTGCCGGACATTATCGTGCAAGGCACGGCAACCCTTGCGCTTGCTGTAAAGGAAGTTATCAACCAGAAGGCTGGTGCAAACCCGAACCTGGTCAAATCGATTGCCTGCCGTTTCACAGGGATGGTGCTTCCAGGTTCAGCCATAACCGTACAGCTTCTTGACCGCAATGATGAGGGCGATGTTTTTTTTCAGGTGCTTAACACCGAGGGCAAACGTGCCATCAACCACGGGCATATAAAACTTGCGCTTTAAAAATAAAATGAAAAAATAAAATATAAAAATTACAGGAGAACAATCATGACTGAAATAGAAAAACTTCCAATGTTAAATTCATACGTTGATTATTGGGCAAAGATGCGGCCTGACCATGTGGCAATGGTTCAGCATGAGGATGGAAAAAAAATTACTTACAAAAATTTCCAGACCTATATTGATTTTTTTGCTTTGCGCCTGCTGGACATGGGCATTGAAAAGGGCGACCGTGTGGCAACACAGCTTGTGCTTGTACCAGGGCATGTTATGCTTATGTACGCCTGTTTTAAAATTGGTGCTATTATCGCGCCCCTTGATCTGCGGCTTAAAAAGGAAGAGATTGTTCGGGATATTAACAAGATCGAACCAAAGGCATTTTTCTTCCTGGGTAAAACACCAGTAATAGATTTTCGGGAAATCGGAGAAGCAGTAAAGGCAGGATGCCCCTCTGTGGAGCATTTCATCCAGTTCACGCCAGACCCGAAGCCGGGGGACATCATAGACGGTGCTGTCAGCATTACCAGCATGATGAAAAAGAGCAGACTGATTCGCCTGAAAATTTCTGACATGCTGTTCGGGAAGTTAAACAAGGCCTATGCTTCAATTGATCCAAGAACTCCCGCACTGATTATTTATACAACCGGAACCACTGGCGAGCCAAAGCCTGCGCTCCTTTGCCATGAGAATATTATTGTTCAAAACCAGATTCTCGCAAGGGGTGTTTCACCATCCAGGGACAACGAGAGTGTTGATTTCGTAACGCTGGTAAACCTTCCACCCAGCCATGTGGGGTGTGTAACAGAAACCCTGATGACTACATTTTTTAAGGGCGGAACCGCAGTACTTCTGCGAATATTTGATGTAACCGCAACCCTGGAAGCAATCCAGAAACACGGTGTAACCCTGCTCGGACAGATTCCAACCCAGTACAGGATGCTCTGGAACCACCCGGACTATAAATCATACGACCTGACAAGTTTGAAATACGTTGCCTATGCTGGCGCTGCTGCAGATTCAATATTTCTTACCAAGCTTGCTGCAATGGCACCCCAGTTTGGTACTGGTATCGGAATGACAGAAAATGCCGGGTTTGCGACATTCACGCCCCCAGATATTCCCATTGATGAAATGGCCGGGCAGGTAGGCGCAGCCTTTGATGATCTGGCAAAAGTAACCATCCGTGCGCCCATGGGCGATGATGGCTATGCTGGCGAAGAACTTCCACTTGGCGAAGTTGGTGAAATCTGCTACCACCCGCCCGTGGTGTTCCTGGGCTATTACAATCAGCCGGAAGCTACCGCCCAGACAATATCCAGGGAGGGCATCCTCTACACTGGCGACCTGGGGCATTTCAGGGATTTGAAAACCTACAAGGCACTGTACCTGTCGGGCAGGCGCAAGTTTATAATCAAGCAGAAGGGTTACAATGTTTTCCCAAATGAAGTAGAAGAGCATATTGCCCAGCTTGAAGGCATTGATGTAGTAGAAGTAATCGGCATGAAGCACGCTGTCTTTGACGAGGGAATACTTGCCTTTGTCCGCCTGGAACAAGGTGCTGACAAATCAAATGAAGATGCAGTAGAGCAGATCAAGGAGCATTGTAAAAAAATTGCAGCATTCAAGCGGCCACAGCATATTGAGATATGGCCCATAGACAAGGAGTTTCCATTAACCAGAAGTGCAAAAATCGATAAGCTCCAGCTATACAACCACGCAGAAGAAGTAATCGAAGGCCTTCGTAAACAAGGCAAGTGGGACGTATAGAATAAATAATAAATCTGCGCCTGAAGAAATGGATTCTACTACGGAGGCTGCAATGCCAAAGATAAGTATTAACAATATTGAACTGCATTATAATCAATATGGAAACGGCAAGGGTGTAGTTATTCTGCTTCACGGTTTCCTGTCTTCCTCAAGAATGTGGGAGGATGACTACATCCATGATTTAATGAAGACATACACGGTTTACACAATAGATATGCGGGGGCATGGCAATTCTCACAATGTTAAATCCGGGTGCAACCTGTTTCAAATGGCAGACGATGTTTATCAATTTGCAGTAAAGAAAAATATTGAAAAATGCATCATTGGCGGCATGTCCATGGGTGGGGGAATTGCGATTCAATTTGCAATAAATTTCCCGGAAAAAGTAGAATCCCTGCTCCTGATAACCCCCGGCCCAGGCACGCTGATCTCAAACGGCCCGGGTTCACTGCTTTTAAGTGGCCCTCTGGTCTCGACTGTTCCAGTGCTATCCTCGGTTCCGCTGATTGCTTCGGTTCCGGTATTATCAAAAGCCATTTCGCTTTTATTGCCGCTTGTGTCCCTGTTAATGCAAAAAACAAACCTGTTCAGGCATATTTTAGAAAGCGGCATTATAAACCCTTTACCTGAAAAAGCATTATCCGACTTTACCGAAGATGCTGCATTGATAAGCACTGAAACATGGTGCCAGTATGCTGACCCAGCCAATATAATCTACAACCTGGAAAAGCTGAAAACTCTGGCTACCCCTGCGCTGGTGCTAATTGCAGAGGATGACAGGCTTGCCCCCATGAAGTTTCAGGAAGATGTAGCAGCATTTATTCCAAATGCAAGTAAAGTAATTTTAGAAAATGAACAACATTCAGTGGTGATGCATAATTCCAAAAGAGTATTGTCTGAAATCAACAATTTCCTTAACATGCCAGCACCAAGGCATTAGCGTGGGTGACACAAAGATTGGGTAATACATTATTGTTATTTAACCGAATTAATATTACAACAATTAAGTGAATTAACATTGTTAATTGTTGAGGCCAACATGATAAAAATCATTGTAACATCAGGTTTCATGATTCTGTTTTTAACCTATTATCATTTTGCAGCATTCTCAAAAGATACCCCTGATGCAACGGTTGACAAAGTGACGGATGCCCTTGAAAAAATAAGGAATAACGGAGAACTATCCAGAACTAATGGCAAATATCATCTAAAATTAAATGTGCGGTTATCCATAAAGATCCAGGCTGATGCATGTAAAAAATATTTGTTCTATTTCCAATGGGCTGTTGACTTTATGAATAACCGCATCCTCAAATTTAAACCAGAAAATATATAAGTGAAAT
>JAOZSB010000497.1 GCA_029939895.1 Desulfobacterales bacterium | reverse complement strand
ATTCTACTTTTAAGGTTTTTTCGCTATTTTCCGGCATGGCTAATCTTTTTTGAATCTCAGCATGCCACGTGTTGTCCTCGTTGAGTTGTGATTTTTCAGCGTAGGTGATGCCCAGGTTGCCGTGTTCAATTCCATTTGCAATGAGTTCCCACAGTCCGATAACTATCTTGCTTGGGTTCTCGGTAAAGCTTGACAGGAGTGCTGAAAGTTTTTCACCCTGGTCCATGGTTTTTACTTCAAAATGACCTTTTCTCAGAAAATGGATTGCATCTATTGTTCTTTCAGACTGTGATCTTAGTTTTTTATGCTGAGTAAACTCAAATACCGCAGACTTAACCACAGCCGCCAGTATTTTTTTCCGAATTGGTTTTGTCAGGTAGTAGTAAGCACCGGCAGCAAGTCCTTCTGTTACATCATCATCATCGTTTAAGGAAGTCTGGAAAATAACTGGAACCTCCTTTAGGGTCGGGTCTTCCTTCATCCTTTTTAGAACCTCAAGCCCATCCATGACGGGCATCATTCGGTCTAAGAGAACCGTGGAGTATTTTTCCGGCGATTTAAACAGCATGTCAAGTGCCAGTTCACCGTTAATTGCAGTTTCAACATCATAATCATCGCCCTGCAGATGTTTTGCAAGTATTTTTAAATTAACGTTTTCATCGTCAACTGCCAGTATGCAGGGTTTTGCATTATTATTCATGTTGTGCTCCTGTCAGGTTGCTCTATAATAGTGACAAAACAATTAGCGGTGATGAGTTCGATGGATTTAATTTTTTTCCCATATTGACATGTAAGAGAAAAATTATGTCAAGGCATAAAAATGCATACAAAAAAAATATCTGTTTCTTTATGTAAAATACTTTTTTTTATTATCATATTTAAAGAATAAAAAAAACCTATAAGGCCAAAAAAAAATAAAAATCTTCAAGTTTTCGATAAAAGTACATAAAAAAAACGCATTTCAGGTGGACATGGGGCAATGTATAGAAAAATAGTACACCAATTTTTAATGGAAAACATGTAGCCTGAATGTTTTTTTTGTATAGTATCTGGAGCAAACTCAAAAAAAAGTTAGTTTTATTTATAACATAGACTGAAAAAAAAGCCACAGGATTTTTTTAGTCCCAGGCAAAAATCCAGGATATTTGAGTGTTCCACAAAAGCTAATGGCATAATAATAAACCTGCAACTGGGTCAGAAGATGTTTTCAGATGGCCTGTAAGCAGACACTGATGCTAATTGCAAATCTGCGAGTGGAGGATTAGCGACTTCTGGTTTTTTTCTGATTCTTTTTTTTCTGTTTTTTTAATATATCCAGTTTTTTAGTGGCATCAGCCTTTTTTTCTTTGTCTGTCAGCAGCTCAACAGCTTTTTTTAGATGAAAAAGTGTGATTTTTTTGTCTTTTTTATTCCAGTAATGCAGTCCCAGATAATAATGGGCATCAGCGGTTTTGCCAAGTTTGCCGGAAAGCTCCCCAAGATAATAATAGGTACCTGGATAAACTGGCGGAGTCTGAAGTAATTTATTAAAGGTTTCTCTGGCTTCTTCAAGAAGTCCCTTTTCCATTGAGGTTCTGGCGCGATAATAGGTTGCCACTTTATTATTTTTATCAATGGAAATTGCGCCATCCAGAGTACTGGCAGCCTTTTCAAGATTCCCGCTGTGGAAATAGACTCTTCCCAGATCGCTTAGAATATAAGAATCAAAGGCCAATTTTTTTAATGCTTTTTGAAAATGTTTCACGGCAATATCTGTTTTGCCGAACCTGCTGATTGCCAGGCCATAACCATAATTTGTAATCGGATCATCCTGGTTTAGTTTTAGCTCAGACTTGAATCTTGCAAGGGCAATATCAGGGGCCTTATAGGTTCCGTAAAGCCTGGCGTTCATTCTGTTAAAGGCAAAGGGGTTCTTTGGATCAGGTTGTTTATTAGGATCAAGAAGGACTCCAATATATGCGATTCTTTCACTTGGATGTGGATGGCTCAGGAAGTATTGGGGTATTTCTTCGGTTCCAGACCAGTTGTTGGTCCTTAGTCTTTCCAGCATTGAGGTCATGCCGACTCCACTGTATCCAGCCTTTAGCATATATTTGAGACCAAGTTGATCAGCCTGCATTTCATCTTCACGGCTGTAGTCGAGGGCAAAGGTCTGGCCGGCTGCTAAAGTAGTAGCTACGGCAGCGTTGGACAGATTGCCCGATCCACTTGCACCAAGGGCTATGGCAGCAAGTAGCCCAATGGCGGATGCCACCTGGAGCTTTTGGTTTCTTTCCAGCCTTTTTGAGAGGTGGCGACACATTACATGTGACATTTCATGGGAAATAAGTCCTGCAAGTTCTTCTTCGGACTTCATGTCAGCCAGCAGTCCGCTGAAAATAAAAATATGCCCGCCGGGAATTGCAAATGCATTGTGAATGTCTTGTTTAATAACATAGATATTATAAGGAAACATTTGCTTGGGATGTCCTGCCGAGATGGTTTTGCCTATCTTGTTGACATAATTAACAATCAAGGGGTCGCTAATTATCTCAAAATTATTTAAAACAAGTTTAAGTACTTTTTTCCCCATCTCCCTTTCTTCTGCAAGGGTAATTGCAAATGCGCTGGTGGGAGACAAAAGCGGAAAGGTAAGCAGGAGCGCAAGTATAATTGATAATATTTTTTGCTTCATGAAAGTTCTCTTTTGTTTTTTTTGTGATCGAAAAGTCTTTTAAGTAAGTTTTTCTTTTCGTTTTTTTTGCTAATGAAACATCTTGAACTTAATCATTTTTTACCCTGTAAGCAAGTAAGTGCCGCACAAACGCAAGGCATGAAAATCAAGGGCAGTAAATAATTTAACAAAATTACTTAACAT
>JAOZSB010000142.1 GCA_029939895.1 Desulfobacterales bacterium | reverse complement strand
TCAAAATATATATTTTACAAAAAGATTTTTTTTACATTTTTTGTTAAAAAAACCCTATGGATCAACAAACTACAAAAGCGTTGCAATTAATATTAAGGAGATTGGAGATTTAAATGGAAACCGCAATATTAGGACCAGCAATCGTTACAATTTTAGGAATTCCCGCATTTATTCTGGGATTATTGATCCCCGCACTCGGAGTTGGAGCTCTCACCTATATCCTGGCCCGAAGGATGGCCCCCCTTGTAAGGGCTGCCCCTGATTCCCGCCTGGACAATATTGGCGAAAGGCTCTATGGCATGTACGAGATTCCGCATCACAGAATGCCCAGGTATCTTCTGGTCAGTGTTATTCATATATCAACACTGATGTGCCTTATTGTTCTTTCCCTCCATGTTGTTGCCCTTGTACTCAGCGGCATATCCAGTGTTTTCTGGCTTTCCGGGTTCACCGGATTTATAAGGGATGCATACACCCTTTTAATAGACCTCGCACTTACGGTTCTTCTGGGCGTAATGATATGGGCCATGATCAGACGGGGACGCGGCACTATAGAAAGATATAAGGTGCCTGCAAGATACGGAGCAGACAGAACCAATGAAACTCTCCTGCTTCTGGGCGGTCTTGCTTTTATCGCTGTCCTCGACATGGTATACCTCGGCAGCATGGCCGCCGGTACCACAGGAGCCAATGCCAGAGCAGTACTGCCGATGTCCGGCACATGGATCATGAAATCCATATTCTCAGGCATGTCAAGCTGTACAATACAGTCAATTAACACGACTTCATACTTTCTGCTCGATATTATGATTTTCGGCTATGTAGTCGCACTTCCCTTTGGAAGGTTCTTTCACTTTATCACAGCAGCACCAAATGTATTATTCAAAAAACTCGTTAAGGGTTCTGTAAAGCCTGTCAAGGTTGGCGTTGAAGACGATCAGCTTGATGATCTTGAATCCTTTGGTGTAAAAAAATTCGAAGACTTCACATGGAAGCACATGCTTGATTTCTACGCATGTACAGACTGTGGCAGATGCTCTGACAACTGCCCGGCAAATGCAGTAGGAAGGCCCCTGTCCCCAAGATTTATTTCAATCAAGGGACGTGAATACGCTTTCAAGCATTATCCATTGACTGGAAAGTTCATGGAACCTGAAGGGCTTATCATTGGCGAGCCTTCAGAGGGTGCAATATACTCAGAAGACGAAATCTGGTCCTGCACAACATGCGGTGCCTGTGAAGAAGAATGCCCGGTAACCGTTGAGTACATAGACAAAATAGTAGACCTCAGGCGTGCAATGGTTGACGAGGGAATGGTTCCCCAGTCACTGCAAAAGCCTCTTTCTGCTCTTGAAAAAAGAGGCAATCCCTGGGGCAAAATGGAAAAGAAAAGGGCTGACTGGACAAAGCCAATTGCTGAAGAATGCCCGGTAACAGTACTTGAAAAGGGAAAAACTGCTGAAACTCTGTACTTTGTAGACAGCATCACCTCCTTTGACGAAAGAAGCCAGGAAATTGGCCAGGCCACTGCAAAGACCCTTAAGGCTGCCGGAATAGACTTTGGTATCCTTGGCAAGGCAGAAAAGGACAGTGGAAACGAAGTAAGACGTTTTGGCGAAGAAATGCTTTTCCAGACCCTTAAAGATCATAATACTGACAAGATTCTGGATTCCGGCGCAAAAAAGATAGTCACAGCAGATCCACACGCCTTGAACGCTCTTAATAAAGACTACAAGGATATACCCAAGGCTGAGCATATCACCGAAACCGTGCTTGCAGCGGTAAAGGCAGGAACACTCAAGTTCAAGAACGTGGAAGACCCGAATGCAGTATACGCCTTCCATGATCCCTGCTACCTTGGTCGCCACAGTGAAGTGTATGATGCCCCGCGTGAAGTTCTTGACGCTATCCCCGGCCTTAACAGGGTGGAGATGACCAAGTGTAAAGATCGTTCCTTCTGTTGCTCCGGTGGTGGACTCATGCTTTTCTATGAGCCAGAAGAAGAAGAGAGAATGGGCGTTTTAAGAGTAGAGATGGCAAAGGAAGTTGGCGCAACAGTGCTTGTTACAGCCTGCCCCTTCTGCCTGGTAAATATGGAAGACGCAATCAAGGTTGCCGGTATGGAAGGCAAGATGGTAGCCATTGATATAATCGAAATTGTTGAACAGCATCTGGCTTAATAATTGAAGTATTTTGCAGTTAATTATTGGACAGTTTTTTAGTAAATGTTAATTTTTATAAATTAAACAGGTTGGAGGGAAAACATGGAAATTTTGGTATGTGTCAAAAGAGTTCCGGATTCCTCGGAGAATGAAATCGAGGTTAACAGCGACGGAACTGACATTGAACGTGATGATCTGGTCTACGGTGTAAACGAATGGGACAACTACGCAGTTGAAGAAGCCATTCAGATCCGTGACAATGTTGGCGGTTCTGTAACAGTTGTCACAGTAGGTGATGATGAATCTGAAGAAGTTTTGAGAAGAGAAATGGCAATGGGCGCAGACAATGGCGTTCTTCTTTCCGACGATGCCTTTGAAGGTTCCGACGGAAAGGGCCTTGCAACAATCCTCAAGGCAGAAGTAGAAAAAGGCAACTACGACCTTATCCTTTGCGGTGCCCAGGCAGACGACGGCGCTGGTCAGGTAGGCGGAATGCTGGCAGCAATGTTGGACCTGCCCTTTGCTTCCCTTGTAAACATGATTGATACTTCTGATTCCAGCAAGCTCAAGATTGGTCGTGAGGTTGAAGGCGGAAATCAGGAAATTAATGAAATTACTCTTCCCTGTGTTCTTTCTATCCAGACCGGCATCAACGAGCCTCGCTACGTTGGTATCCGCGGGATCAGAAAAGTTGCTTCCGTAGAAGTACCCTTTAAGGGTGCTGGAGACCTCGGACTCGATGCAGGAACAGTCGGCGAAGCCGGCGCAAAGGTAAAAAGAGTTGATTACTTCGTACCTGAGCTTGGTGAAGGAGCAGAAATGCTTGAAGGCAGCACAGACGAAATAGTCGAGAAACTTGTTGAACTCTTAAAGAGCAAAGGAGGGTTAAAATAATGGGCCAGCTTTTCGCTTATATAGCACACAATGATGGAGTCTTAGACGACACCGCTCTGGAACTGGTTGCAGCAGCAAAGGCAATTGATGCCGGCGCAGCCGTTACCGCACTGGTTATTGGTTCTGGCGTAGACGCAGTTGCCACTGAAGCAGCAGCATCCTACGCTGAAGTATGGAAAATTGATGGCGATGCCTTTGCATATCCTAATGCAGAAGTAATCCGCAAAGCCCTCGTAAATATGCTTCCGGCAGACGCTATGCTTCTTCTGCCACACGACACCTTCGGCATTGACCTCAGCCCCGGACTTTCGATCAAACTTGATTCTTCATTTGTATCGGATGTTGTTAGCGTTGACGGCATGGACGGAACTACACTCAAGCTCGTTCGCCAGGAATTTGGCGGCATGGCAAGCACACACGTTGCCACAGACGTAGCAAACGGTGTTGTATTAAATATCCGCCCAGGCACCTTTCAGCCAGACGAAAGCAAGGCTGCCGGTGGTTCTGTTGTGGACAAGTCCGGCGATGTTGGCGATATAGCCGCAAATAGAACCTACATTGAAACCGTTATCCCAGAAGCAGGCGATGTTGACATCACCAAGTCAGAAATCCTGGTATCTGTTGGACGCGGTATCGAAGATCAGGACAACCTTGAGATCGTTGATGAACTTGCAGAAGCCATGGGCGCAGATGTTGCCTGCTCAAGGCCGATTGTTGATGCAAAGTGGATGGAAAAATCACGTCAGGTTGGAACATCCGGCGTAACCGTAAAGCCAAAAGTATACCTGGCATGCGGTATCAGCGGATCATTCCAGCACGTTGGCGGCATCAAAGGCTCACCATTCATGGTTGCCATTAACAAGAATCCAAAAGCACCTATCTTCCAGGTTGCTGATGTTGGAATCGTCGAGGACATCCTTGACTTCCTGCCAGAACTTACAGAAAAAATCAGCGAATAATTTAGTTTTACGCTGACATCAATATTAAAGCCGGATGCGCAAGCATCCGGCTTTTTTTTATTGCCCTTAATTCCCATTGCGGTATACTGAAATTCGGTATATTGCTATACCATGAAAAACGTGATAAAAAAACTTGTTAACCTTAAAACTGAATTATAAAAAAAGCCCGCTTTATTGAAGAGGAGTTTATGACACGCATGTTGGATGCGGAGGGGATATAATATGGCTGATTATCTTGAGACCTTAACAATAAAAGGTTTTAAATCAATTCGCGAACTTGATGATTTTAAGCTGAACAATCTAAATATTTTTATTGGCGGTAATGGTGCTGGTAAAAGTAATTTGATTGAATTCTTCCGACTGGTCTCCGCCATGATGAAAGTCAACGGGCTAAAAGAGTATGTTGAAGGAAGGGCCTACACATATCTATTTGGAGGGGCAAAGCAAACAAAAAACATTTCTGTTAAAATGCAGTTTGGTCAAAATGGTTATGACTTTGAGTTAGCCCCAACCCAGGATGGTTTTTTCCTCATCAACAATGAGCAACGCCATTATTTCCCAAAAAACACAACAAGAAATCTTGGAAGTGGAAATTTCAATCCAGAACTCTTGATTGACAAAGATAATTCAGAGCTGACAAATGAACAAGGTGAAAATGGGGCATCGTGGGACACATACAATACAATTTGTTCATGGAAAATTTATCATTTTCACGATACAGGCTCCAAGTCTGGAATGCGCCTCTACCAAGATCAAGGTCATAACGAAGCTTTATCAATGGATGCTTCGAATATCGCACCGTACCTGTTGGAGTTGAAGAAAAATTATTATGATAATTATAAGGAAATCATCAATGCTGTTCAATTGGTAATTCCTTTTTTTGAGGATTTTATTTTAAAACCAAATTCACAAGAACTTTTGCGTCTCAACTGGCGGCAAAAAGGGCTTAATGATTATCCTATGCGGCCTGACCTTTTTTCCGATGGTTCCATACGTTTTATTTGTCTTGCTACGGCCCTGCTTCAGCCGAACCCTCCTTCGACAATAATTATTGATGAGCCTGAGCTGGAACTGCATCCATCAGCCATTGCAATCCTTGCAGAGTTGATTCAAAGCGCATCCAGGCGGACGCAGTTAATCGTGGCAACGCAATCACCTGCCCTGATCAATTACTTTGGTATTGAAGATATTATTGTTGTTAACCGGAAAGATGGTGCTTCAACTTTTGAACGGCTCAATGAAGAAGACTATAATGTCTGGCTTGAAGATTACTCGGTTGGTGAACTCTGGACTAAAAACGTAATTGCCGGGGGCCCGGTATATGAGTAGTTATGTTGAACTTAAAGCCATTGTTGAAGGCAAAACTGAGGAGTTATTTATTAACAATATTCTTAATCCTTATCTATCTCAAAAGAATATTGGCATGATTCCAATTCAAGTCTCCAAGCCCGGCCAAAAAGGCGGTGATGTAAAATTTGCCAGGGTCATAAATGATATTCGTCTTCATTTGAAACAACGCAAAGATACTTATCTTACGCTTTTTCTTGATTATTACGCCATTGATATTCAATGGCCTGGATTAGAAGAAGCAAAAAAACAATCCCTGCCAGAGCATAAGGCAGAACAGATTAATAGAGCGACAAAAGATAAAGTGAATCAATTATTTAAAAATCAAGACTCAGACAGGCGATTCATTCCCTATATCAGCATGCACGAATTTGAAGCATTGTTGTTCAGTGATCCAGAAATACTTGCTAATCAGCTACAGGTACGCCAGTCCGAAATCGACAAAATTCTTCATGAATGTGGGAGACCAGAGGAAATTGATGATTCACCAGATTCTGCACCGTCCAGGCGGATAGAAAACCTGTCATCACGATTTAAAAAAACATCAACTGGCATTACCATAGCCAAAACAACAGGCATAGAAAAAATGCGGGAACAGTGCCCGATTTTTAATCAATGGCTGACTCAAATAGAATCCATAAATTGTTAGTCCATTGAATAAATTTACTTGTAAGAGCTTAACTTGGGAATAAAAAAATAATGAAAAATATAATTAGAATCGGGGCGTTGATTTCAGGTGGTGGCACCAATCTACAGGCCGTGATAGACTCATGCGAATCAGGAGCGATTGACGGAAAGATAGTATTTGTGGGTACGGATAATCCCCGGGCCAAAGGGTTGAGCCGGGCGGAAAAACACTCCATCCCGTCTTTTATTGTCGATTACGGGCAGATTATTTCTGACTATCGCAATAACCCTGACGGATTTACATTGCCCACTGATTTTGACTTCAACGACACCAGTGCAAAGCAGTCTTTAATGCCCCCAGGCACGAACCCTGACAAACTGCGACAATTTCTCTGCACCAGGGCCGTGGCAGAGTCCCGGATATTGCGGCACATGGAAGAATACAATATTGGTCTCCTCATCCTTGCTGGTTTCATGCGGACCTTTACGCCCTTTTTTATCGACCGTGTCAACGTTAACCCGGCCCGGCCACGGATCATGAACATACACCCGGCACTTCTTCCTGCATTTCCGGGGGTTGACGGTTATGGTGACACATTCCGCTATGGTTGCCGTATTGGCGGATGTACTGTACATTTTATAGATTATGGTGAGGACACTGGCCCAATCATAGGCCAGAAAGCCTTTGAGATAACCGACCAGGACACCCTCGACACTGTCAAGGAAAAGGGTCTCAAGCTTGAGTGGGAACTATACCCAGAGTGCATCCAGCTTTTCGCCCATGACCGCATCCCTTCCAGGCAATAAACCTTCTTTTTGTTTGCAACATTTGATTAAGGCACGTTTACGTTTTAAGGGAAATTTTACAAGAAAAAAAGTCTTTCATTCTAAGGATATATCATTTTTTTTTATTCCTGCTTCAGATAGCCTTGACACTTATATAGAAATTTATTTAGTATAGTACCATGGAAAATAATACAAAGCAGCCTGCAAATGATGACAAGGCCAAAATCTTAAAGCTGATAGAGGAACTCGATGAGAAGGATGCCAGAGAAGTTTTTTACAGCAGCACTCTGACCACCCTTTTAGACCTTGCGAGGACTGAAGACAAGAGTCCCATGAACAAGCACGTCGATCACTTAAAAACATTAATCAAAGACCGGCAGAACATCTCAACGCTCAGCGAAGCACTTGGTGCACTCAAGGATGCTGTCATTCAAACTGATGTTAAGGCTGAAAAGAAAAAGACCTCTTTTTTCAACAAAATAAAAGCAAAAAATGCTGCGCCTGCCCAGAGTGAACAGGAAGTCCTCCTGAAGATAAAACCAGCGTTTAAGGATATTATTGAAAACTTAAAGCTGAAGCTTGATGGCAGAGCCTTGGACAAGCTTAACTATTTCAGACAAAATCTGGACGAGGTGAATGCGATTCCAGATTACATGGAGTTCAAAAAAGAACTTTTTGAATTTTTCAACGAATATATAGAACGTGTCAGTGTCGAACGCCAGAACGCTGCTAATATAATAAAGGAGATTGCCAAACGGATACTGAAGGTTGAAAGCAGTATTTTAGACTCCTTTGATGCATCCTTTGATACACTTGATGCCAACACCCAGTTTCACTCGATTATGGAGAAACAGTTGGACGAGATGAGGGAAAGCGTTGATTTCAGCGAGACCCTGGAAGATTTAAAAAGCACCATATCCACCCGGATCGAAAGCATAGAAAGTGTAATAGAATCGAAAAAAGCAAACGACACAGACAGACGGGAAAATATCGAAGCTGGCTCAAGGAGCTTGAAAAAAGACCTTGAAAAAATGAAATCAGAAGTAAAGGCTGCCAGAAAGCGTGCAAAGGTTCTGGAAAAAGAGCTTATGGTTGACCCTTTGACAGGGGCATTCAACCGGCGGGCCTACGACATGAAAATAAATGAAGAGATGAGCCGCTTTATACGGCATCAGCGACCCTTTTCGATAATGATTGTTGACCTGGATAAGTTCAAGGCAATAAACGATAACTACGGTCATGCGGTTGGAGATATATGCCTTAAAGAAGTCGTTAAAAAAGTGAAGACAAAGCTCAGGACAAGTGACTTTTTTGCAAGATTTGGCGGAGAAGAGTTTGCTGCCATCCTGGCGGAAACTGATGCACAGGGTGCTGCTGAGGTTGCAGAAAAGCTGCGTGAGGTTGTAGAACAAACAGAGTTTATTCACAAAAAAGAGAAAGTAAAAGTAACAATAAGCATTGGTGTAACAGAGGCCGGGCCTGACGACAAAAGCATTGAACCGCTTTTTGAAAGAGCCGACAGGGCCTTGTATGATGCCAAGGAATCTGGCAGAAACAGGGTTGTTATAAAATAACCAATGTTTGACAGCCAGTTTTATTTTAATCTGTTATAAATTATATATGGCGCATTATCAGCAAGGGTTGTCAGCTCAATTACTGACTGACCCTGAAGACAAAAATTCAAAGACTTGAAGCAGAGCCTTAAATTCGATGCCCATGCAGCTGGAGGATGTAAATGCCTGATAGAGATTTAATCAACCTTGAAGATCTTCTTAAAGATCCTGATGTTCAGAAGGCTACAAGTAATGAAAACCAGGAACTTATTGAGCGCAGGGACTATACCCCTCCAACCTGTTCTGTGTTTAACAGTGACTTTATAAAGCTGGAAAAATATGACGGATTTAACTTTATGATTGACGATGATGCCAAGGAAAAACTCCCGAACATCATCGATAAAAATGTCATGCGGCTTGCGGCAGACGATTCTCCGGATGATGATTTCAAGGAAAAAATTACCCAGAAAAGAAACATAGGAATCGTGTTTTCCGGAGGCCCGGCCCCTGGTGGACACAACGTGATAGCCGGGCTTTTCGATGCTGCAAAAAAAGCAAATCCTGAATCAAAAATATTCGGTTTCCTCATGGGTCCTGACGGCATAATCGAAAACGAGACCATGGAGCTTACCCAGGAGATAGTAGACAAACATAGAAATCTTGGCGGCTTTTCCATGATTAAAACCGGCAGAACAAAGATAGACACAAAAAAGAAAAATGTGCTTTCCAGGGAAACCGCAAGAAATCTGGAACTTGATGCAATTGTAGTAGTTGGCGGTGATGATTCCAATACTAATGCTGCTTTTCTTGCACAGGAGCTGTTTCAGGACGACGTGCAGATGATTGGGGTGCCAAAAACTATTGACGGTGACATCCAGGTTAAAGACTCAGACGGCAAGGTTCTTTGCGCCATGTCCTTTGGTTTTCACACTGCGGCAAGGGCCTTTGCAAAATCAATCAGCAACCTTTGCACGGATTGCTCCAGCGATGTTAAATACTGGCATGTCTGCAAGGTCATGGGCAGATCTGCAAGCCACCTGGCTCTTGAAGTCGCCCTCCAGACTCACGCCAACATGACACTTATTGGTGAGGACCTGGCTGATTATATTGATAACCGCAGGCTTGAGCATGCAGAAAAAACAAATACCGTTGATTATACTGCATACGGCATGACGCTGCGACACCTTTCAAGAATGATATGTGATGGCATTGTCAGAAGAGCTGCTGTTGGAAAAAACTACGGAGTTCTCGTTATTCCTGAAGGCGTTCTTGAGTGCATTAACGAGATTCAGCATTTTATCATCAAACTTAACGCCATCATTGGCGAGTACAACTACTCCCACGATACTGGCTTCCACATGGCTTTCCCCACAACCGATGACAAGCTCGAATACCTCAGAAGGCTTGCAGTGCTGTCCAGGGAGGACGGAGTTGCAACACTATGGGGAACCAGGGATGACGACCTTTTCAATACCCTGCCAGTCTTCTTTCGGGAAGGGCTTTTAACGGAACGGGACAGCCACGGCAATTTTCAGTTTTCTCTGGTCAAGACAGACAAAGTTATTATGGAACTTGTGCAGGATTACCTTGAGATCCTTAGAGAACGCGGGACATACAAAATCGGCATCCATCGCTCATATTACGAAAAAACCCTTATGAATGCCGGCCTGCAGCCTGATATTTACGGCCCGCTGCTATTTAAAAATTATAATGATGCTGACTACCTCCTGGTTAAAAAAACCATCATGTCTAACAGAACCCTGAAAAATGCACTTGTAAAGGCAGGTCTCATAGATATGGATGAGCATGTGCCGCAGGCTGTTACCAAAATATACAAAAAATCTGTTCCAAACTTCAAGACCCAGTCGCACTTTTACGGTTATGACGGCAGGGGCAGCGACCCGACCAGGTTTGACTGTAACTACACATACAACCTTGGACTCACGGTTTTCAGCCTGATAGCCAATGGCGAAACAGGGCTTATGGCTGCTATTAAGAACCTTGAAGGGAATTTTGAGAAATGGGAACCAGTTGGGCTTCCAATCGCACCGTTAATGAAGCTGGAGGAACGCAAGGGCAAACTTGCTCTTGTTATCGAGAAATCCCTTGTGGACATCAACGGCCCGGCTTTCCGGGTGGTCAAGGCTTTCCGGGAAAAATGGCTTGCTGCAACCCCTGGCCCTGACAACTACAGGCGACCCGGTCCCATACGCTTTACCGGCCTGAGCGAAGAAGACAGGCCGTTGACGCTGGAGCTGAACGCCCTGACCAAATCCAAATAAAAACCGTCTTCATACCCAATATCAGCGTTGGAAAATAGTTTAAATCCTCGACATACAACAGAGTATATCTGCGGTTTAATTCCAGACTTTATGGGTGTTAAAATAACAGATGAAGTATTATCAGCTCCTTTCCAGACGATGGGTTTTGACTTTGAAGCGTCCTCTTTCAAATTAGTCGATCCTGAAAAACTCTGTCAGACGAGCTGAGAGCCGACGTTAATTTG
>JAOZSB010000496.1 GCA_029939895.1 Desulfobacterales bacterium | reverse complement strand
GGGAAATGAAAAAAGCAGCTTAAAAAAAGTGTCCTTTTTTACTTGACCACATCAGCCTATGATGGAGATCAAAAATGGACGGCTTTACACTTTGCCGCTCGTGATCAGCTGCCAGATATTGTAAACATTCTGCTCGAAAGTGGTGCAAATCCGAATGCGGTTGAGTGTTTTGGGAATACACCCATTGGACGGTGCATGGATGCATCATCACCAAGTTTGGATGCTATAAGAGCCTTACTCAAGCATGGTGCTGATCCTAATAAAAAAAATAATTATGGCAGTTCACCGATTGATACCGCCAAGCTAATGGGCAATGAAGAATTACTAAAAGTATTAACCAAAGGGGTATGATGCAGAGATTTTTTAAAATGTATTTACGATGGTCTGGGTTCTGTCGCAAACTTTACATGACGTGCAGTAACGGATCACGAGACCTATGCTGGGATTTAAAGAATTTCATTCTGCAAGTGTAACACTCAGAGGGATTGAACTTGTCCGAATGATCCAGAAAGGTCAGATGGAAAACCAGAATAATTATGGCCAAAGTACGGCAGAAATATTTTACTCACTGGCTGGATAATTTAAAATTCGGGAAATAACTCGGCCTCATTATATTTTTTGCGACAGAACCTTTTCAATTGGTTGATTTATAAAATGGGTAGGAACCCCACAACAACAATCTGCTGTGGGGTTATTTCAACTATATCGTTTTTTCCAATCGCCAGCAGCGACTTCCTGATACCAACCCGGCATCTTTTATGATGAATTCACCAAACCTTCGATCTTTAATCCGCCTCAATAAAAACCCAAGGGATCTTATTTTTTGACTAATATGACGGCCGTCAAGAATGACAGGTATGTTATTATTTTGTATAAATTCAGCTAATTCGTTTGATTTGATTTTATTGCCATGAAATTCCTTCCACCATGCGTTAATCAAAGCAAGAAACTCTTCATGTTCGGAGTCAGCAGAACTTTCAAAACTCTCCTGATTGTCTAAAAATTCATTAATTCCTGCTATTTCAAGAATCCCTCCGATGACACCTGACCAATTATTGAAACTTCGCAATTGCTTTTCAGAAAGAGGGTAATCACATGCTGCCCATGCTTTTACAAGTGTAAGAGCAGCCCAAATTATCTGTGGGCGATACTCTCGCACCCAATCGAGGTGATTGCGGTGTGGGTGGCTATCCGTTCTTAATAGGCGAATGCGGTAACATCGCCGTATGATCTCTTTTGAGATATCTAAATTGACACCGCTTGTGATGAAAATGGCATTGATGCAAAGATCTATCATTTTGCTTTGTCCGAGAATCCTTCCGCATTTTGTTGTGCCTGTCAAAATTTGCGCCAGCTCTGCGGATGCCAGTTTTTGTTCCTCACTCAAATTATCGGAAAAAACATAGGTTGGATTCAACATCAAGTGAGAAAGTAGCTGCCGACGTACTTCTGACTCATCTTTCGGAAAAGTCGTTTCTTGAACGGCCATCCCTGTTACAGCTTCGACTATACTTTCAACAAGGAGGGTTTTTCCTGTTCCATACTCTGCGGATTCTACAATCGCCATGGGAGTGGGCCCATTTATCATGTCTCTCACAAAAAAAAGTAAAAGTAGCCCGATCGCATTGGCTTCATCTGCCTTTGTTTCGAACTTGAAGCCAGAAAATAGTCCTTCTAAAATAATTTTTTTTGCCAAAATTCTACTTGCCTGGCTTGGGTTTTCGACCACATTAAATAACAAAAATCCATCCAGAAAATCAAGTATTGTCCGTGTCTCTTTATTGTACCCAGGGTAGCAAAGCAAAGAGCCATTTTTGCTGAAAAATGGGTATTGAACGATTCGGTCCAAGCCTGGCAGGGGTTTATCTTGGGTGGCCATTAAATCAGTCATTAAATCAATGCTTGGGAGTGTATCCTTTTCATTTCCACTCCTGTCAGTTGATACAAATTTGGCATATCTTGGCAGAATGTGCCGTAAATCAGATTTTGTAAGTATCTTTTTGACAACCCGGCTGGTTTTTTTGTTGGTTCGAATCTGCACAAAATAACCTTGATTGTCGATAAACAGCTGAGGGTCTATATCGTTATATATGTGAAATGACTCAAAACAAAGGTCGTTCAATAATAAAATGTCATGTTGATTGACATAGATTTTTCTTCGATTTTTTATCGTTTTTGGACTTCTGGTAATTTCATGATCAGCAGTCAATATCTTCTTTATATTTTCGAATGCAACCTCAAGCTCATATTCACTGATTTCATTTTCAGCTCCAGCGGTGGGATCGTATTCCGGTTCATCAAGGTTCTCAGCAAAATTTTTATCATCTTCGTCCTCATCAACATCAGTACTAAAGAATATTCTCTCCATATCAGTTAATGGCTCGTCCTGGAGAAGCCGTCCATTTCTGTCATGATTACGCTCCAGGGAATCCACGAATATCTCAGGGTCTGAAGTGGGAAAAAGAACGATATCCTCTTCGCCATCTATATCAGGCTCAATATTTTCACCGAAATCGTATTCTTCGTCAATCACTGGGATATCAACTTCGTCTTCATCGTCATTTAGCTCTGTGTCAGATGCATCAATATCCGTTTCAGAAGTATTTCCAAAAAGTTCCTTCTCACTACTACCCTCATCCATATGACCATCATTTTCTAACTTTTCATTAGGCTCCTCACCTATCGCAAAAGGCTTTTTAACTTTATTTGCCATAATATTTCTCCTGTTTAATTGTTAACACCTTATCCTTATTATTAGGATTAGGATAAGGTGTATATTATGAAAAAAGCTAATAATTTATTAGCTTTCTTCGACTACTAAACTTTCTTAAAAACAAACAATTGCCCACTTGTTTGTGT
>JAOZSB010000495.1 GCA_029939895.1 Desulfobacterales bacterium | reverse complement strand
AGTACGAAAAACAATAAATAAGGTTTTATGTTACAATTTCCGTATTCTGTTGCAATCCGCAGGCCGGGCTGATAATACCGAACATGGACGATGCCTTTTGTGGTTGTGAATGTCGCATATCATGTTCTGTTGTTCATGCAGCAAAGCCCAGCCTACGAGCTAAACATGTGACACATTCAATATGATTCATCCAAAAAAATAACAGAGCTTGGATTATATTAAAATTGAGGTAATATTGAAAAACCAATCTTTTTTTAAAGCAGAGAAAATCCATCAATCCTGGCAATCCTTTTTTACACCATCAATTATTAAAGAATTGCACGACATAGAAAAATCAATTGGAAATGATTTCACCCCCTCCCATGATAGAGTTTTAAATTTTGCAAAAGTAGATTTGAATAACCTGAAGGTAGTAATTTTAGGGCAAGATCCATATCCACAAAAAGGCGCAGCAACTGGTCGTGCCTTTGAAGTAAATGGACTTGATTCCTGGGATTCAAAATTCAGGCAGGCATCATTGCGGAATATACTAAAATTGTTGTATAAAACGTATTCTGGTGAACTAATTGATTATCCACAACTTAAAAAAAGAATAGCACTGAATGAGTTCAGAATTTTACCCCCGTCTGAAATTTTTAAACATTGGGAGAAACAAGGCGTATTATTGCTGAACACATACCTTACATGTAAAACAGGTGTTCCCAAAAGTCATCGGAAGATATGGGAAAAATTTTCAAAGCAAATCATCCAGCACATAAACGACCGAAACAACACAGCATATTGGTTTCTGTGGGGAAATGAAGCCCAAAATAAAGTAAAGGATATTGGAATATCACAATCAGTCGCATCTGATCATCCAATGCTGATTTCTCCCAAAAAACCTGCCAGCTTTATCAACTCAAATTGCTTTACTTTGACCAAACCAATAATTGACTGGACAGGTTTTTCAAATCAATAGGGAGGGCAAACAACTGCCCCCCTTTTTTTTCCAGGTTTCTGCCGTAGAGAAATAAGAAGGCGCAATGATTGATAAAACCAATCTACTTTCGTTTATATTTCTCTTTTCGTTTGCTTTTACTTTCCATCACCATCTTGCTGCCGCTGATGCTGACGGTCATTTCAACTGGCCTTGAAAGCCTTTCGAAATTGCATTTAAGTTCACCCTTGCCAGTGATGGTGTATTCTCCATGATAAGTTCCATGCTTCCTGTCGTTCATTTCAACTGTACCGTCACTGTTGAATTTCATATCCTGGGGCACATCGACTCCAGCCCATTCGCCAACAATTGCGGTTGTGGGATCATCGCTGCATCCAGTAATTAAAAAAGCGATAAAAAAAACAAAAATTAGTCTTTTCATGATGCCTCCATAAGTGATTTTGATTATCAATAAAATGCCGCAATGCTTCATGCCACCTGGTTCAGCAGAAAAAAACCCTGTTTCAGTTAAGGCTGAACTGTCATGCTGAACTTGTTTGTCTGGTATATTTTGAGAGTATCAATGGAATGAGGTTTCGTCAAGCTTGGAATGCTATTCTGATGGCTAACGGGGTTCTTATATTAATATTCCGATAGTTGCACTTATGTAACTGGATTTTTTATCTCGCCATTTCAGAGCCTTATTCTGTAGATGCCCTGTTCCTGGGGTTTCGCCCCCTTAGGGCCTGGCTGATTCAAAAAAAACATATTTTTGAAAATCGCTATAATTCTCGGAACGAGAGGTTGCCCGCCCCTCACGCAGTGGATTTTTGTGCACCTTCATGGAATTGCTGGTACTAACAGCATATCAAAATTCCCCTGCGTGATGATTTCCAGCTTGTTGTTCGCTGAAGCGGATGTAATGTTTGTTTTTGGATTATCAGTCTCTTTATCAATTTTTTTGTAAAACCAAATGAAAAACCAGCCAAGAGATACAGTTAATACAAGTGAAAATACAAAATCAAATGATAAAAAATAAGGAATGCCCTTAAAGGAGGCCAGTAATAATAAAATTGCAATATGATAGCAAATACTTTTTACATAAATGTTATGTAATGGTATCCGATTTTGAAATTTGCTAAACAAATACCCAAGTAATATTCCTATTAAACCCACGCCAATCGTTAAAAACATAGACATTTTGATAAATTTTATCCAGGTAAATTCGGAAGGCAAGGCATGAAGCCGACCAGATAATAAAGCAAATAAGAGACCAATAACTTCTAACAACCCATAGGATACAAATCCTGAAATCATTAAATATTTTGTTTTCATTTTTCCTTTTCTCGTTCCCAGATTCTGCCTGGGAATCTTGTTCAGGTGGCTCTGCCACCAATTATTGATGGTTAGTTCAAAGTTCAGGGGTATTCAGTATTCCGTGTCATAGCCCCGGAACGAGATTTTGAAACTTCTGACTATAGCAGTTTTCAAAAACATATTCCTTTTGAATCGCCTATCCCTGAAGTGGCGAGATATAAAACTAATCACACAAGAAGTAAGTATCGGAATGTTAATATGAAAACCCTAATAAGTCCGTTGGCTGCATCTCCAACGATTTGCTGATGTCAACCCTACAACCCCTTGACACCTACCTTCCAATAGGTGTGATGTCAATCGAGATTTTTTCATTGTTGTTTTGCGCACTTTATCATCAAATTTTTATTCAGTTTTTTCAATTTTATTTATGCGGTTATACAAAAAACCCAAGTTGAACCCGATTAAAAAGAAATGTAACAAAATTCTTAATGTGATGAAAGATGGGAAATATGATATGCCAGTATCCAGTCAGCCCTGTATGGGCGGCATATACCAGCCCCCACGCAGTGGGTTTTAACGCTGAGATTGGATGCGAAGACTTTTTTTATCAGGTACACCGACCCCGAAAAATTACTC
>JAOZSB010000494.1 GCA_029939895.1 Desulfobacterales bacterium | reverse complement strand
ATAAAAATTAGCAACAAACCCTTGACTTAATCATATTTATATTATAAATTTCTTAGTTCTGATTCTTATACTAAAGAACCAGAACTTATTTGTATGAAAGAAGCAATAACCATTTACAATTCTTTCATATTTTGTTGAGGGTAGCATATAAACTCATAAATTGGTCTGCCCATGGCAGTTTATAATTTTAAAAAAAAATTGGGGAATACCCCTTGGAGGTTATCATGGAATGTACAACAGTTAGAGCTGGTAACGAATGCGCTTTTATGGCAAAAGCCGGATGCTCATACATCGACGGCTCATGCATTAAAGTCGCAATGGAGTGTGAAGGCTGCAACAGGATAATCGAATTTTCAGGCCAGCAATATTGCTCAGCCTGCCCTGATCCTGAATCAAAATGGAAGAATGGTAACTGCAATCTGGGAACACACATCAAGATCGAAGTTGAAGAAAAAATCAAGATCAACCCGATAAAGGCCTCAAAAAGAGGCGGCTGATCCAGCTTCCAACAAAAAAAAACAACAAAAGCCCCACAAAATTTTTTTGGGGCTTTTGTTGTTTCTTCTTCTAAACTTAAAAACCTGACTTTTAAAATCCTCAAGCCCTAAGCTAATTTTATCCATGGGGGCTTTTGTTGTTTCTTCTTCTAAACTCAAAAACCTGCCCTTTAAAATTCTCAAGTCCTGAGCTATTTTATCCATGGGGGCTTTTGTTGTTTCTTCTTCTAAACTCAAAAACCTGGCCTTTAAAATTCTCAAGCTCTAAGCTATTTTATCCATGGGGGCTTTTGTTATTTCTTATTCTAAACTCAAAAACCTGGCCTTTAAAATTCTCAAGCCCTGAGCTATTTTATCCATGGGGGCTTTTGTTGTTTCTTCTTCCACACAAAAACCGGCTTTTAAGAATTAAAAGCCCCTGAGCTATTTTCCAGGGGCTTTTGTTGCTTTATTCTTATTCATCCACGCTAAGCCTGGTTTAAGAGCTTTTCAACCGATACCAGTTTAATACAAAGGACAACCACTTCCATCGCGCTTTGAACGTCTGCTGTTGGCGGAAAGGTCGGAGCAATCCGAATATTTGTGTCCTTCAGGTCCTGCTTACAGGGAAACGTGGAACCGGCAGGAGTCAGCTTTACACCAACATTGCCAGCCATTGAAATTACTCTTGCAGCACAACCATCCAAGGTGTCAAGGCTGACAAAATAACCGCCCCTGGGGCGTGTCCATTCTGCTATGCCTGCGCCCTGAAGCTCTTTTTCAAGAACATCCTGCACAACATCAAACTTGGGCCTGATAATTTCTGCATGTTTTTTCATCAGGTCTGAAATACCGTCATTATTTTTCAAAAACTTTACATGACGCAAATGGTTAAGCTTGTCCGGGCCGATTGTCTGGAAAAATACGTTTTTCTTCACCCAGTCAATATTTTCGATGCTGCCGGCAACCATACCAACACCAGCACCCGCAAATGTTACCTTTGATGTTGATCCAAAAATCAAAACCCTGTTTGGATTTCCAGCCTCTTTGCACGCTGAAAGCATATTCAAAAGGATGTCAGGCTCGTCGGTGAGATGATGAACCGTGTATGCATTGTCCCAGAACACCCTGAAATCGCCGGCCTTTGTTTCCATCCGGGCCAGCCTTTTTACGGTTTCATCACTATATGTTTCACCCGTTGGGTTGCTGTACTTGGGTACGCACCAGATCCCCTTGATTGCATCGTCCTCCTTGACCAGGCTTTCCACCATGTCCATATCCGGGCCACTGCCTGTCATGGGAACAGCTATCATTTCAATGTTAAATTTTTCGCACAGGGAAAAATGCCGATCATACCCTGGCGTTGGACATATGAATTTTACTGCAGGAAGCCTGCCCCAGGCAGTATCGCTGTCGCAAACACCAAAGAGCATGGCACGACTGAATGTGTCATACATGATGTTCAGGCTGGAATTTCCACCAATAACCAGCTCAGCAGGATCAACTTCGAGCATCTTTGCAAACAATTCCTTGGCTTCAACAATATCATCAAGACCGCCATAATTTCGACAATCAGTTCCGTTTTCTGCCTTAAAGATATTAGCATTCACGCAGTTAAGCATCTCAAGGGACAGATCAAGCTGCTCAGGACACGGCTTGCCCCTGGTCATATCAAGTGCCAGGTTTTTCTCCCTGAATGCCTCATAACCGGCCCTTAATTCTGTTTTTTCCCTGGTGAGTTCCTCTGTGTTCATTTTTGTTAAATCATTCATGATTTTTCAAGCACCTTTGTATGAAAGTTACTCTAAGCATCTACAACTCTTTCATATTTCGTTTTGGGCAGCAAATAAACTCATAAATAGTCTGCCCGTGGCAGTTTGTTCAATATTTAGCCCAGACCATAATTAAGTGAGTACAGTATCACAAACAAAAAAATTTTGTTCCGAAATGCAACTATCATTGACCGGAATTATTTTCAATAAAAAAGTATCAAAAACATCTTAATGATTCTTTTTCCGCCCCATGCCTGCTACCAAATGTAAATAAGTAATTGTAAAGACAAGATTGACAAATACAAAAACAAAACCATTTAGTAATACTCCAACCAAAAAATAGCTACCTGGAAACAGTTGTTTCAAATTCATGATTATTATCACAGGTAAACCGCTCAAAACCTTCAGCAGCACCAGGGGCCAAAAATAACCTGTTGTTATTTCCCAGCCCCTTCTAATAGAAGCAATTACTGATGTGTTTTCAATTATTACTACCTGCATATAGAGCGACATCTTTATAAAAATGTAAACAACTGGTATTACTGCAACTTTAAAGATAAGTTCTGCGAGTTCATTGCCCAGCAAGTTGGGCAAATTTACACCGCCATAGAAAAGTATCCAAGGT
>JAOZSB010000493.1 GCA_029939895.1 Desulfobacterales bacterium | reverse complement strand
TATTAATCCGATAAGTCATTCCAAGGGCAAGGCCGGTAAGAAGTCCATTGTATGCATAATATCCCTGCGCTACATGGTCCTTTGAAAAACCAAAAATAATTGCAGCATAATTTGTAAGAATCAGCCCCAATAATCCGGCAATAGCCTGTGAAGGAACAATGCATGTGGATGCAAGGAATAAAAAGCCGGCAACCCAGTTGTTTGAAAAAAATATTTGAGCGTAAGATGAAAAAAGCGTTATCGTTTCATCAAATATTTTGATACCTGAGTTGTTTATTTCAATTCTTTGTATCATCTTTAGGAATTTAACCAATCAGGTGTCATTTCTGGCCCCTTAACCGTATCAACAGTTTCAGCGTTGCGGATACAATCAACTTTCCCATTTTCTCCGATAAGTACAATAGCCGGGCGCATGTGAATAAACTGCATCCACTGGGTAACATTATAAGCGCCCGCAGGTTTTATGATCAGCTTGTCACCCACCGTCATTGCTGGAAGTCGTATAGATGGCCTGATAACGTCAATATTCATACATAGAGGCCCATAGATTGATGTTTCTTCAAGCAGTCCTCCCTTATCTTCACCAAGCATAATTTCATGCTTATACCAGAAGGCAGTAAAAAGTGTTGATACTCCAGCATCAATTATTACCATTCTGGTTCCGTTTGGGAGTCTTTTGTTTGCAACAACGCTGGTAATCAATGAACCAGCTTCATCAATTAAGGCTCTTCCTGTTTCAAGTATAAGGGTGGGAAGCCGCTCCGGAGCAAAGTTTGCATCAAGCAGTGCAGAAGTAATTGCTTCTGCATAAACTTCAACAGGTTTATTAGTTTCAGCTCCAGGCGCATATTGGTCGTGGAGAGTATTAACTGAAGGGAAACCACCGCCAATATCAATGTATTTCAGGGTGTAGCCTAATTCCTGTTCAACTGTCTTTGCAAATTCTACCAGCTTGGCTGTTTCAGTTTTGTATGCTGATGGTTCTAATATGAAAGTACCAATATGGCTGTGAATTCCAACAAGGTTCAGCTTTTTGCCGAGGTGCATTCGTCTAACAACATTCATGGCTTCATGGTTTTCAAGGTTAAAGCCGAATCTATTCCAGATCGGATAAATACCAGTATCCATATTTATCCTGATTGCTACATCAATTGGATGCCCTAATTCTTCTGATAATTGTTCCAGCATGTACATTTCATCAAAGTGATCAATGTGGATCATGGCATCGTCATTGACAGCCCGTTTTAGAGACTCATAGGGTTTATAAGGGCCGTTATATATGATTTTATTTCCTGGCACACCATTGCGTATCGCCATTTCATACTCATATTCACTGACAACTTCAGCCCAGGAGCCTTCGTCATGGTATATTTTACAAATTGAATCGAGATAATTAGTCTTATAGGACCATGCAAACTGCACTTTTGGATATCGTACACTAAAAGATCTTAAAGCATTTTTATATATTTCTCTGATTGTTTTTTCACAAAAAACAAAAAGCGGGCTTCCGTATTTTGCAGTTAATTCTTTTATGTTTATACCGCTTATGCTTTGCATGGACTTAGATGTCTTGGCTCGGCCAACCTTGTTGGAAAGTCCGGCAATGTGCTTTACTATCATTGGTCGCTCATATTGTTTTTTTTGCATAACTATCTCCTGGTAAACTTAAAATTAACATCAAAGCCGATTACTTAGTTTTTCCTGTTATCAGTCTATGAAATAAATAAAAAAAATTACTCCTTATGGATTTCTCCGGCGGTTGTAATCTCCTGGTATTCATCCATCGAATAAATCATATCAATTGAGTTTCTTAAAAACATTGCTCCGATTTTGTATGTTGTAAACTCATCAACCTTATTGCCTAAAGCAAGACTTACTACAGCAGCAGGAAGATTTTGCCCGACACCTACGGAAAAATAAACCCAGGCTGGAAAACGCGGGTTTATTTCAATAAGATAGTATTGATCATTGTTTCGATTCTTAATAACCTCAACTTCACAGGGACCGCGCCATTTTAAAGCCTTTATGACAAACTTCACAAACTCATCAAGCTTTGGATCATGAATCGTAATTCCTCCCCAGGCCTTGCCTTTGTCTGTAAGCTGCATCTTTTTTATTGGAACAGAGCCAATCAGCCTTCCTTCGCCATCCCCCAATGCAACTACGTCATATTCTTCACCAACAATAAACTCCTGGACAACAACCGGAAGCCCCCACTGGCTCGCAATCGTTTTAAAATAATGCTCAACCTCCATTGGAGAATATGCAATGTGGGCACCGTAGAACTGCCCCTTAACCATTATTGGAAATGAAAACTCCTTTTCCAGTTCATATATTGCAGATATTTCCGTAATAGCTTTTCCTTTTGGTACTCGAATACTTAATTTGTCTGAAATTTTTTCAAAATTTGCCTTAGACCTGATCTCAAGACCCTGGCTGGTTGGGAGAAATGTGTGAATTCCCATTTCAATCAATTTATCATTAATCTTGATATAGGCATTTAGTTCTGCATCCAGAGTTGGGATGATCACATCAATGGGTGTTTTTTCATGGATATATTTTATCCTTTCAAAAATTACATCTGCACCTTCCGATGGATAAGGCATTAAATAAACATGATCACAAATTCCATCCATATATATCCCAGGATCAAGTCTGTCGTAGGCCAGGCCGACAATTGTTCCATTAAAATCTGTACCTTCACGCACTGAGCGAATAACAGGAACACCAGGGGCAGGGTTATCTGTTGCATTTAAACCTGATACGGCAATTGTTAATTCTTTTTTTGGCATTTTACAAAAAACTCCCAATAAACTTAAATGTTTTAACGAAGCGATGATTTTTGTTTATCCCGAAGGTCTGGTTATGAAATAAGCAAAAAAA
>JAOZSB010000492.1 GCA_029939895.1 Desulfobacterales bacterium | reverse complement strand
CGACCGGACAGATCATGTGCTATAAAAGAGGACATATTACATGCTTCTAACACCTACGAAAAAACTTCTTGACACACAAGATAGAATAATAGTATTGTAAAAAAGATGACCGACCGTACGGTCATAGAGAGGAAATGGACATGCCAAAAATTGTTGATAAAAAATCCCGACGCTCGGAAATAGCAAAAATTGCTATGGAATTGTCTGCACAAAAGGGGTTTGACAAAACATCTATTCGAGAAATTACCACTCATGCCGGGATGGGAAAGGGGTCTTTTTATGATTATTTTACAGATAAAGAGGATCTTCTCGAAGAAATCGTTCAGGTACTGTTTGAGGAATGGACCCGGTTGATTATATCAAAACTTGAAAACATAGATGATCCAATGGAACAACTTGCCACCCTTTTACGAGAAGGATCTGTAATGGGTGATGAGTTTGCACAGTTGATGATTTTATATGTTGATACCTGGCGGCGGTGTGTGCGTGATAAAAGTTCTGATAAATTTACACAGTATTTTAAATCTTTTTTAATAGATTCAAAAGCGGCTGTGGCTGCTATTTTTGAGAATGCAAAGGCCCAAAATCAAATTAGAGAGGATGTTGATTCTGAAGTGTTGGCAACCATCCTGATTGCACTCATTGATGGATTGATTCTCCATTATATGGTTTTAAAGCCCGACATTGATATTGATGGCGTAAGCCAGTCTTTTTTTAAAATGTTGCAGGATGGAATGAAATAGCAGTTGAAAATTTTTTTACTTTTTTAATGACCGTACGCCCGGTCATGAGCAGAAAGCAAAAAACATAAATAAACTTTAAGAAAAAGTCAGAAAGACAAGAGGAAGCGAAAACATTTTATCAGGCACACCTATTAATCTAACTTTATTAGGAGGAAAAATTATGAGCGAGATGGAAATGTTGTTGGAAATGGCAAGGGTGCATTTAAACTTTACACAGGAGGAGATGGAAGAATTAAAGGCAAATCCTCGAAACCTTGAAGTATTGCAAAAAATGCCGGAGTTATTGAGTACAGTTTTTACTGCTGAGGTTATCTCGGCAAGCGGGTGTGTATGTCTACATCAGGTTGGACAAAAAATAAATATTTGCGGGGATGGTTCACTGATAGCGGGTCAATGTCCGGATAAAGTTTGTATTTATTTGCTTCAGGCACTTAGCATGATCATTTTTAGTTCTCAGGAATTTCTTTATGCTGGTCTTGATCCAAATCAGATGAAATTCAAAGAGGTTGGCTGCCTGGATACTGGTTTGAAATGTGGCGGCATTGGCAATGTTATTGTGGCTGTTTCATCAAAGAATCAGAATGCAGAATAGTCTGTTTTGTTAAAAAAGATTCCCCATGTTTTTTTATAATGGGGAATCTTTATCTATATGGCCAATTCTATATAGTCGATTTTGAAAAGTATTTATCTGAATTAATAGAAAAAAGCCTCAATGTTTGTTGTGCGGGTCTGTAAGATAGCCAACCCCTTACAGCTTGATTGATTTGCATAGCCATATCTTTTAGTGATGCTGCACTCCAAAGGTGAAGTTTTCAGCTTCTAATCCTGTCCCCCATTTTGACAACCACTCTAATATTCCCTGGCTCCAAAACAAGTCAAAATTTATTGGCATAGTGTTTGCTATTTTGCTATAGTGTGTTATATAATAATTTGGCATACAATATATTCCGTTTTTATATCGACACGGGCATTATTATAAGTTGAAAAAATCGCATATTTTTTAATTTTTCGCTTCACTTTATGTTCGTTTTTTTTAAATAAAAAAAACAAAAACCTTTGAAACGGGTAATCAAATGGACATTGCAACACTTCTGGGAATTCTATCATCTTTTGGGCTTGTATTTGCAGCTATTTTCATGGGTGGCGGGCTTAAACTGTTTGTAAGCGTTCCCGCCATGCTTATAGTTGTGGGCGGCACTCTGGGTGCTACCATGATAAACTATCCCCTGCGAGACGTGTTAGGGGCATTCAATGTCGTCAAAAACGTGTTTATAAGAAAGGTTATTGACTTTGAGGACATTATAAATATTTTTGTAGTTCTTTCAAACAAAGCCAGAAAAGAAGGCATTCTATCTATTGAAGGTGATATTATTGTGCTTGATGACAAGTTCACTATCAAGGGGTTGATGCTTGCTATTGACGGAACCGAGCCTGATTCAATCATGCGGATCATGTCAACAGAGGTTGATTATTTGCGGGATCGGCATCAGTTTGGGGCAGAAATTTTTTCTACCATGGGTGCATTTGCACCGGCCCTGGGCATGATTGGTACTTTGATTGGTCTTGTTCAGATGCTTCAGTCCATGGGAAATCCTGACAGTATTGGCCCGGCAATGGCTGTTGCACTTTTGACTACATTTTACGGTTCTGTGATGGCGAATCTTATTTTCATGCCAATAGCCGGCAAGCTGAGAACCAGGAGCCGCAAGGAAGCCACTGGCAAAGAAATGATAATCGAAGGGGTTATTGCCCTTTCAACGGGTGAAAATCCAAGACTTCTTGAGCAGAGGATGCGCTCATTTTTACCGTCCTCAAGACACGAAAGTACAGCATAACAGGCTGGAGCAAAATAAATGGCACGAAAAAAACAAGAAGAAGATAAAGGCAGCGACCTCATCCAGATGATGACGGTCTCTCTGTTTATAATTCTTCTTGCTTTTTTCATCCTGATGAATGCCATATCTGTTGCAGATAGAAATAAGACACAGGCGGTTATAGAGTCGCTTTACGCAAGCTTTGGGATGCTCAGCACTCCCCATAAAATATGGGACGAGCCAGCACCGTATATACCTTCTGATTCTGAAAAATTAAATACCATAGATATTGAGGAAGACACATCCGGCATCCCCCATGAAAATATCAAACTTC
>JAOZSB010000491.1 GCA_029939895.1 Desulfobacterales bacterium | reverse complement strand
AGTGCCCAAATCCAATTGAAATTATTCGATTTTTAACGGGACACTACTGATTTGAAATCAGTGTTTCATCGTGCCATCATAATACATTGACATGACAAATGTCACTATCGGTGACATTAGTAAGGTATTAAAAAATCGTCAAGGGGAATTATTGTGAAAAAAGTTGATGAAGTACTATAATATTTGCTTGAGGCTTATTTGAATTTACACGCAGAAATAAAGCAAACCTGACATTACAGGCTCAAAATCATTTTATGAAGAATCAATCAAGCTTGCAGGATATAGAGTTCTCCCATGATCCACTTATTTTTTTCTCTGCGGATTCTGGCAGGCTTAACCTTTTGGATGGTGAAGTCATTTTTTTGTGCAAGTCTATGGATGTATTCACGGGAGTGGGCATAGCGACTGGTTTTTCTTAAAACATAATCTTGTCTTTTGGTGCGTTCCACTGAAAAAGCAAAGTAACAGCCTGGGGCTGCATTTTCCTTAACTTTTGTAAAAGTTTCTTCCAGGTCGCCAATATATATGAATACGTCTGTGGAGATAATTAGGTCAAATTTCTCATGAGTCATGTCTAAAAACTCTGTAATACCACATGTTTCAAGACTGTTATAAACTAGTTTTCCCGCTGCCTTTTGTATCATTTTAGGTGAAAGATCAATCCCGGTAAGGTTTGTAGCAATGTCCCTGAAAGCAACACCGGAAAGCCCTGTACCGCAGCCCAGATCGAGAACATTTTTAAATATTATTTCATTTTCATTGTTGGCTGTTTTTTTGCTTAAGTGATGGTTCTTCAAATGACAGTCAAGGACTTTGCGAAGTTTTTCAGGCACCTTGTATTCGAGCATTTCTATCAGACTTACGTCAAAATACTCTGAATAATCATCAAAAAGCGTGATAATGTAGTCATCGGGAGCGTTTTTTGTTGTCATGCCCGTCTTGGCAGCATATTGGTGAAGCGCAGGTCCGTTGTTTGAATCAAGCTCGATTGCTTTCCGATAGCACTCTCCGGCTTCATCAGTCAAGCCTGCCCTGTCAAGCTCACTGGCCAAATTGTTATAGATCATTGAATTTTGGGGATCTATTTCTATAGCCTTCCGATAAGCATTTATAGCCTTAAGTCCTTCACCCGTTGCCTTATAAACCATGGCAAGATTATTGTATGTAGATGCTGAATCAGGATTGAGACTTATTGCTATTTTGTATTCTTTTTCTGCCCTTTTGTGATCACCTTCCCTAAAAAATACAAGCCCAAGGTTGTAATGAACCTCCGGTAACTCCTGCCTCATTTCCAATACTGCAGAAAAGAATTCACCAGCACAATGGTTTTGCCCCTGGTCCAGGCAAATAAGCCCTAACTTATTGAGTGCGTCAATACAATTTGGTTTTATTTTAATGACTTTTCCAAGGCATTCAACTGCCTGTTCAATATCGCCTGCTTCTTCAAATACTTCACCCAGAATATATAGAGCCTCTATATATTCTGGCTTGATTAAAATTGCCTTTTCAAGTATTTCAACAGCCTCAAGCAGGCGTCCCTGCGACCTCCTGACTCTGGCTATATCCTTATATGCTGCTACAAAATCCTGCCTGCATTCTATTGCTTTCTGAAAATAATCAACCGCTCCTTCATAATCTTTCTGTTTGCAGCGAATAATTCCAAGACCGTGGTATGCTTCTGGAGCTTTGGTATTCAGGCTAAAAATTTTATTAAAATAGCCTGCTGCTTCATTGATTTCACCCTGGGCAGTTAGTGAAAGCCCCAGCTTATATTTGGCTTCAATAACTTCTGGAGACTTTTCTACAATTTTTTTAAAACATTGAGTTGCATTTACAAATTCGCCTTTTTCCCAAAACAAATCCCCAAGCTGATAATACGCCTCAATAAAATCTTCATCAACCTTGAGTGCTGACATCAATGCGTCTGCTGCCTGTCCTTCATCGCCAGAAGCCTGCAACGCAGTACCCAGGTTCAACCATGCCTCACCATAATCGGGCCTCAACTCTAAAGCTTTTTTAAAAAACAACTCAGCCTTTTTAAAATCACCACCCCGAAGTGCCAGCAGCCCTGTGTTATTATATACCTCAACATAAGCCGGATTGATTTTCAAAGCAGCCCCGTAGCACTGCAAAGCCTGTTCATTATCTCCCTGCTCACTGAACAAAACACCCATATTATTAAAGGCCTCTGCATAGCCAGAGTTAAGCTCAACAGCCTTCTTAAAACAGGCAAGAGCCTCTTCCCTTTTCCCTGCATCTTTTAAGACAATACCAAGGTTGTTGTAAGCTTCTACGAATCCATTGTTAAGCTCTATGGCCTTTTTTATACTCATGGCTGCTGACTCATGATCCCCCTTTTGATGGGACACGAGGCCAGACAAATGGAGTGCATTATAATGGTCAGGTTTAATATGAAGTATTTTCCAGTATATCTCCCCGGCTAGATCAAGTCGACCTTCCCTGTGATGAGAAAGGGCAGTGGCAAGGGCAGTACTTATTATTTTATATGAATGCTTATTCAAATTCATGACTTTATCTCCAGAACAGAAAATTTCACACAATTGGTCACCAAAAAAACACCTGTAGGGCATAAAAAAACTGCCTTATATGTGTTATCGAAATTTTGTCGCTATACTTTAGAGATAAATACTAATTATTAGTCACTAAATCGCCAAGCCACGCATATCAAAAGGTTTTTTATGATGTCCGGTTTAGGGGTGCTTTTTTTATTGTGGATATTATTTAAAAAAGGTAATATCTTTTATTGGATGACAAAAAAAGATGGCGTAACCCGGGATTAAAAAATCGGATTTTTTACCATGAAAAAATATCTAAAAGCAACAGAAATAATCGACTGGCAGCACCCTGAAATTCTGTCTAAGGCTGCTGAATT
>JAOZSB010000141.1 GCA_029939895.1 Desulfobacterales bacterium | reverse complement strand
ACTGATTATATATTCTCACCCGAAAAGGCAAAGGAACTGCTCGCACAGGCTGGCTATAAAAACGGGTTTGAAACCGAGCTCATGACAACTGCAAAGCCCGACGATATGTTGGCATCAAAAATAATAAAAAAAAATCTTTCCATAATCGGCATAAAAGTAAATATTAAAATTGTTACCAGAAAAGAATATTTTCCAGCAGTGAAAAAGGGTGAACACATGACAGCCATAGGAAACTGGATAGGGGACAATGGCGACCCGGACAATTTCCTTTATGTACTCTTTGACTATGACAACGCAGTAAAGGGAAAAGCTTCCAATCGATCATTTTATAAAAATGATGAGCTCCACAAAATCCTCATCAAGGCACAGCGAATTTCTGACAGGGCGCAGCGCACACTACTCTATGAAAAGGCTCAGGAAATAATCCACGCCGATGCCCCCTGGGTGTGCATGTACCATTCCCAACGCGTAATAGGCCGCAAGAATGGAGTAAGAGGCGTTATCCCCCATCCAACCGGTGTGATAAGATTTTACCGCGCCTGGATTGATAATTGATGGGTTGCTTTAATTAAATAACCTTTGACACGCTATTGCACCTTTTCATAGAAGATACGTTGTTTCAGGTCATTGCTGTTGCAGACATGCCCTGTTATGTGTCATATTACATCCATGAAAATCATAAATGCAATCATGCTTAACAATACCTTGATGAAAACCCTGGCTGTATTTCTTGTTCTTTTGACCCTGACATTTGCTCTGCGGTTCAAGCATCTGGATACGCCCTTTGAAAGGGACGAGGGCGAGTATGCCTATGCTGCTCAACTCATGCTTGATGGCTTGCCCCCGTACCAGAACATGTATTCCATGAAGCTGCCAGGCATATTTTTTGTTTATGCAGGCATTTTCCTTGCTCTTGGACAATCTGTCTTTGCTGTCCACCTGAGCCTTATTATTGTTAACAGCTTTACTTCCTTTTTGATTTTTCTTCTTGGCAGGAGGATGTTCGGGCCAATCCCCGGACTTGCCGCAGCCCTTTGTCATCTTTTGCTTTCTGCGGGATATGAACTATTGGGTTTTACTGCAAATGCGGAACATTTTGTTATTCTTCCTGTACTCGCAGGCCTGTTGCTACTCCACAAAACCCTTGCCGACAAAAGAAATCTGCTGATCATTTTCATGGCAGGCCTGTTGTTTGGGGCAGGCTTCACAATAAAGCAACACGGACTTTTTTTCGGTATTTTTGGCGGGCTGTGGATTGTTGCAACCGGCCTTTCCAGTGCCAGGAAAACCTTGATTGAAGGTTTCTGCTATTCCATTGGCTGCATTCTCCCATACAGCCTTATTTGCCTGGCCTTTGCCATTCTGGGGATATTTGATGATTTCTGGTTCTGGACCGTTGAGTATGCTTCCAAATATGCATCAATGGTCCCTGTTTCATTTGCGATAAAAACCTTTGCAGGTGTTTTTTCGGAAATATTTACTCCTGCATTCCCTTTATGGATTTTCGCATTATATGGTGCGGTTTCACTTTTTTTCAACAAGGATATTCAAAAGCACAAGTCTTTTCTTTTGTTTTTTTTACTTTTTTCTTTTCTGGCAATTTGCCCGGGATTCTACTTCCGCCCCCATTACTTTCTGCTCACGCTCCCAGTAATATCGCTCCTGTTCGGAGCCGGGGTAGTAGCGATTTCAAGCCTGCTGAACCTGCGGACATCAGCATTAGTGGTAACCGTTACACTGCTATCAAGTCTGGTTCCCCTGTACTTTTTTTACTTCATATTGAACCCAGACCAGGCCCTGAAGTTCCGTTATGACTCAAATCCTTTTTTTGAATCAGTAATGGTTGCTCGGGAATTGCGGAAGATAACAAAACCAGGCGACAGAATAATGATACTTGGTTCTGAACCTCAAATCTATTTTTACTCCCATCGAAGAGGATCAACCGGATACATTTATATGTACCCCATGATGGAACAGCATGACTTTGCAATCAAGATGAGACTCCAGTTGCTCAAGGATATTGAACAAAACCCACCACAGGCTGTTGTCTTTGTTTCCAACCATTTTTCATGGCTGTCCTCAAAGGCCAGTGCGGTTATTCCGCTGTTTTATTATAATCATATAAAAAAAAGCCACCGGACACATATGGTACTTGATTTGAAAAAATCAGGGTTGGATATCTCATATGGGCAGTCATCCCCAGCCAAAAGGTCAGGGAACTGGCTTGAGATTCTAGTAAAAAAAGACAAATAAAAAATTCACCGACAACAAACATACTGTTTACTGCAATGCTTCAAAGCCGGTTTCAACCTGTTTCATGAAATGGCTTCAAGGGGCTAACTTGCAGCCGGTTCTTTAAAAAAGTAGTAAACCGAACTCTTGCCGATCAGTGGAGTCAGGGCCTTGTCGATTATTCGTGTAATTTTCGGCTTCTCCATTATGTCATAAACAAGAAGTTTGTGATAAAGGTTCACAAGCATGGAATCGGTTTTTGCTGGCCCGACAGCGCATTTCAGCCACCAGTACGGAGAGTGAATGCCGTGGGCGTAATGGGATGAATTTAACCTGGCCCCGGCCGATTCAATAAGGGAAACCAGCTCTTCCCTTGTATAAATCCTGACGTGTCCATCGTTTGCTGCGTTATACTCCTTGGAAAGTACCCAGCAAATCCGTTCGGGCATTCCCCGCGGCACACTTACAACAAGAAGACATCCTGGCTTGAGCACCCTTAAAAGCTCTGCTGCTGCATCCTCGTGATCAGGAATATGCTCCATTACTTCACTGCATATCACCACATCAAAGGTTGCATCCTTAAAGGGCAGGTTAAGTATATTGCTTGCCGTCAGGCCCCAGCAGCCCTTTGTTTCACCAATTTCATCATGAAATTGCAGCCTTCCCTCGGCTTCCTGTAAATCTGCAAGACGAAGATCAGCTCCCACAGCCACGACATCCTGGAATCTGCACACTTCTCCAGTATGCCGCCCAGACCCGCAGCCGATATCAAGAATCCTGAAACCAGGTTTTATCTCGATCCTTTTAAAATCAACTGTAAGCACAAAAATACTCCTATTTTTTTTGAAGCCGATTGTTTATTTTATACCGATGGCCTGGTTATGAAATGAACAAAAAACTTCTTTGTATACGTCCACGGTTCTTTGAGCTGCCTTTTCCCATGTAAAATGCTCCATAACTCGGTTGAAGCCCTTTTGCCCGATCTCTTCGGCATATTCCGGGTTGTCAAAAAGAGTTACAAGTGCATCTGCAATTGCACCAGGATCACCAGGCGGAACAAGAATACCAGCATCGCCAACAACCTCTGGAAGCGCACCCCCGGTAGTACTTATCACCGGCACAGCACAGGCCATGGCCTCCCCTGCCGGCAATCCGAATCCCTCATACACCGACGGTACAACCGCAACCGAGGCCTTTGCATAGTGTGCAAAAAACTCCTCATCAGAAATTCGCCCGGTAAAAGTTATCAGGTTTCCAATACCCAGTTCCCTGACCAGTTTTTCAATTTCACCGCCCTCCTTGGGTTTGCCAATAACTACCAGGTGTATTCTTTTTTTCATGGAGTTTATCAGGGCAACTGCCCTCAAAAGGTAGTGGAGCCCCTTTAGCGGCACGTCTGAACTGTTTGTGACTATTACCCGATGCATTTCACGGCGCATTCTAAGGCCGGGGCGAAATAATTCAATATCAATGCCGTTTGGCACAACCCTGAACCTGTCTTCTGGAACCCTGAAATCATGACTGATATCATCTTTCGAGCATTCTGAAACCGTGATTATCCTGCTCAAAGACCGGGCAACCCGCTTTTGCATTCCTAAAAAAGAGAACCACCTCAACTGCTGCATTTTTTTCCAGGCAACTTTTTCTGACTTCACAGCTATCATTTGATCCCTGGTTATGGGGTGATGAATGGTAGCCACGGTGGGAATTATTTTTTTCAGTGCCCACAGGCCGTAGGAAAGTGACTGGTTGTCATGTATCACATCAAATTGATCAAGCTTGTTTCGAAGGTATAAATATGATCTCAGCCCAAAGGTACAGGGTTCAGGAAATCCCATGGTAGAAACCCCAATCCACTCGATCAGGTTAACAGGGTCCTTTAATTCATGGAGTCCTGGAGTTCTGAAAAGATCCTCTGGATTGTAAAGATCAAGGCTCGGCAGCTCCACAAAGGGTATGTCAGGGTCAAGCAATGGCGTTGGAGGCCCAGAAATCACCTCAACATAATGCCCTAGATCCTTTAAAGCGCGCGCCAGATGTCGCAAATAAACCCCCTGTCCGCCTGAATGGGGGTTGCTCCTGTAACTCAAAATGCCTATCCGTAATGGTTTGTCAATATCCTTTTTCATAACTCGGCAACTTAACCCCAATGCCTGGTTTTGTCAAAGATATTTAACGCATGAATTAAAATACGATTTTTATTCGTTTTTTTTAATAATATCAAAATCAGAAAAAAATGAGGTAAAAGAAAATTATTTTTGGGACACCATGCTCCCACCCTGTCTATATTGCTTCATATATTCAAGGACATGCATGGCGATCTGTTCTTCTCTGGTCAGATTTTCAATATACTTTCCATTTTCAAGCATCTTGGCAAAGGGCTTTTTTCCTGAGTATTCTCCAGAATCAAAAAGTTGTTTCAGGCCCTTGGTAATCGAGGCTGCGCCAGCCTTAAGCTTGCCCGGGGGCAAATTTTGAATAGCTGCTATGTCTGCTGCAATTTTTTCTGGCGGCGGCAGAGCACTGCTTTCGAGGAGGGGCCTGCAACCGTAGACATAGCGTTTCAACCCGCTATAAATATGGTGGGATTTGACGAGATTGATATTTTTCCAGCCAGCCTTGAGCCACTTGAGAACTCCGCACTTGAGTTTGTTTTTCCCAGGCCCGGCATCAACATAGACTGATATTGAGGCTGATTCATACATATAGGACTTTGCCCAGCCTATACCAGATGAGCTAAGGCCCTCAACACCGGAGTATATGTAGTTCCCCTCATGGTCATCCCCAAGCACAAGACCTTTTTTCCCTACTGTGGATTTTCCAAGCTGTCTTGTCAGGGACAACAGAACAACACGACCGTTGAGCTTAAAAAGTATTAATGTCCTTTTTTCTTTGTAGGCATAGTATGCTCCGGTGGTAGTATCAGGTGTTATTGTGGCTTGCCCTGTCCCTCTAAAAATATATGGTTTTTCAAGATCAAGGGTTTTATCTGCAAGCATATTATAAAGGTTTGGCGGATTTTCGCCCCCTTCACTAATCCATTTAGACAGCCGCAGGGATGTGGGGGTAAAGGATTGAGCTGGAATTTCAGGTGAAAAGCAATATTTCAGAAGGGTTTCCATGTTTACAGACAAGTTGTAGTCCAAATACGCAGACTTTGCATCCAGAAGCCCCTCGGTATGGTACATAACAGAGGAGTCCTTTGGGGCATCGACAAAAGCTATGAGTTTTTCGACTTTTGCAGGATCAAATTCAGTTTCATTGCCATTTCCTGAAAAACCGAGCAGATAGCTGATTCCGGGAATAAGGCCCTTATCAATCTTTTTCTCATCTTTAGCTTCCGAGGCATGTACTGCAATTGAACCTGAAACCAGCAGAGTGAGTAACATCTTGATAAAAAGAGTTATTCTGGCATTATTCATATTATTCATTTTCATATTTGATACCTATGATCTGATCAGCAAGCACAATCCAAAGGCCCAGGTCTGCAACAGACCGCCCATTGTACAAATGCCCTCAATGCTGTCATCTCTTTAGATTGTGCTCCAAAATACGATCATCCGCATTTGCGCCTGCAAACTTATTATGCCTGTGCAAGCAGTTTTGCCAGAAGCTTTATATGCATCATTTCTTCTTTTATTATACTGTCTATCCTGGCCTTCCCAGAGCTTTCCGATACAAGTTCCTTCATACCGAGATAAAACACGATAGAGTCTTTTTCTGCTCCTATTGCCATTTTCAGGACTTCTGTCAGGGTGGCATCGCTTTTTAATTCTTTTTTGAAAAAGACCTGCATATCGACAAGAGCCTTGAGGTACAAAGCAGACTCGTCCTCTGGATCAAAGACATTACTCTCTTTCTCTTTTCCGGTTAGATCTGCTTTAAGTATGGAAAATGTATTTTCATGATCTTTTTCCATATCAGCAAGCCCTATGAACAGTTTCTTAGTTTCATCGTTTGTGGTATTTTCAGCAGCCTTGGTATAAAATTCCACACCGTTTTTTTCCATTTGTTCTGCCATCTCAAAAATTTCTTTTGCGTTAAAATCGTAGGCCATTTTGATAGTCCTTTTTTTTAGTGTTTATCAGTCCAAATTTTTTTAACCCGGCATGTGCTTTCAATTTTTACTGCGTCATTTCAAACAGATACCTTTTTTTCAATACAAATACCGCACAAAATTTATTTTGCAGATCATATATTAAATTCAGTTTAACAACTTTTGGTATCTGATTGAAAGGAAAAAATCAAGTTGAAAGAAAAAAATCAGGTTCTTGTTGGGTGAATGCTAAAAAATGTTTTAAAAACTGCACTTTTACAGTTTCAGCGTTGAATTCCCTTTTAAAAGGTGCTATTTCTTTTTCCATGGAATTTCTAAACGTTGAAGACGTTCAAAAAAAACTTGAAGAAGCCGGGTACATACCATCCAGGGAAATCGCAACCGTTGTCTATCTTGCAGGCGCAACGTGCAAGCCTGTTCTTGTTGAGGGCCCTGCCGGCGTAGGAAAAACCGAACTTGCAAAAGCGGTTGCCGCAAACCTTGGCCGAGAACTGGTAAGGCTACAGTGCTACGAAGGGCTGGACGAGGCAAAAGCACTGTATGAATGGGAATATGCAAAACAGCTTTTGTACTCGCAACTGGTCAAAGAAAAAATTCATGAAGTGATCCTGGATGCAAAAACCCTCCAGGAGGCGGTTGACAAGATTGCACAGCAGGATAATGCATTTTTTTCTGAAAGGTTTATCCTTGCAAGGCCACTGTTAAAGGCCATAAGCTCAGAAAAGCCTGTGGTGCTCCTAATTGACGAGGTAGACAAGTCTGACCCGGAATTCGAGGCATTCCTGCTGGAACTCCTTAGCGACTTTCAGGTGACCATACCTGAAATCGGCACACGAAAAGCTGTTACAATACCCTTTGTTTTTCTCACATCAAACAATTACAGGGACATGAGTGACGCTCTCAAACGGCGGTGCATACACCTTTATATAGACTACCCGGAAAAAACCCTGGAAAAAAGAATCGTGACCAAAAAAATTCCAGGTATCAATGAAACCCTTGCAAATAAAGTTGTGGATACAGTCTCTGACATCAGAAACCTTGACCTGAAAAAAAAGCCGTGCATTTCAGAAACCATTGACTGGGCAAATTCCCTGATCGCACTTCAGGTGGAGGAACTCTCCCCGGAAATTGTCCACGACACACTCAACATGATAGTCAAATACAGGTCTGACATGGAAATGGTAAAGGATTCAGATGTCCTGAATCTTAAAGGATGAAATTTTTAATAAAAAGCAAATATGAAATATTATCGTGGTTAATCTAATCCTCAAATTTGTGTCGTGCTGCCGTGCTGCCGACCACCACGTCTCATCATCTGAGGTTCTCGACTGCCTCAGACACCTTGCAATAATCGACCTCCTTGATGAAGAACAGTTCCGGGCCGTGCTAAGGTCAAATTTCGCAAAAAGCAGAAGGGAACAGGCCAGCTTTGACAGACTCTATGACCTGTTTTTCCACAAAATGATCACAGACCCTGCCCTTTTAATGGAAAATGACGCTGGAGAAAAGTTACAGGACATCTTTGATGAACTTCGGGATGAGGATATTGAGGATGCTCGTTATGATGCTGCTATTGAATTTCTGGAGGGCGACCCGGCAGCCTACCTGGAACTCCTGAAAAAAATTAACGACCAGGATAAAAAGGGACAAGGGCCAATAAAGTCTAACCTTGCACCCCTTTCCAACCGCCTGGGCGTGATGTTGCAGTTTAATAAAATCAAAAATAAGATGGTTAAGTTTGATGGCGGAAACCACAGGGAGTATCTGGAAGATCGGCTTAAAGAGGCCCAGGCCATGCTCTCTAAGGAACCAAAGCCCCATAACGACAGTCTGAAACGGGTAAAACGGTTTGAAAAAAAGATGGCCAAACTCGGCGAAACCTCCTTTTCATCCCTCACCCCAAAAGAAATTGAAGAAATGCGGGATGTCACAAACCACCTGGTTCGCAGGCTCAAGGACGTTGCAGGAAGGCGATACCGCTCAAAAACAAAGGGAGTGCTTGACGTAAAAAAAACCATCCGCAGTGCAGCAGCATTCCAGGGCATACCCCTTGAAATAAAGTACAAGTACAAGCCACCCAAAAAAGGAAAAATTGTTACACTCTGCGATATTTCCGGGTCTGTATGGTCAACGGCCCGGTTCATGCTCAACATGCTCTACTCGGTACAGGACTGCTTTTCCACGGTGCGCTCCTTTGCCTTTATATCCGGCATTATTGACGTTACCGACACCTTTGAAAAAAACGAAATCAACAAGGCCATAGAGCTAATCATGAACGATGAAGCCATAAATTACCAGGCCATGACCGACTACGGCGAAACCCTGAGAAACTTTCGCGATGACTACATGTACACCCTCAACAAAAAGACCACCCTCATCATTGTAGGCGATGGCAGGTCAAACTACATGAACCCCGAAGAAGGCGCACTCGAAGAGATGCGAACAAAATGCAGGCGTGTAATCTGGCTCACACCAGAAGAAGAACGCTTCTGGCTGGATGGTGATTGTGAAATGAATACCTATAAAGCTTATTGTCACGAGGTGAGGACTGTAAATTGCTTAAATCAGCTTGCGGATTTCATTGAGGGACTTGTTCTGTGATGACGATGAATGAAATCGAAAAATTTATTATAGACAAAATACTTCCCAGAAACGATCTTCTTTTTACAGACACCTTCCCAGTTGACATATGGGAGGCAATGGGCAGTGCCGGGTTGTTTAAGGTCGGCATCCCCGAAGAATACAATGGCAGCGGCGGCGGGTGGAAAGAAGTAGTTGGAGTTGCAAGGGCAATCGTCCTTCATGGCGGTGTTCCTGGGCTTTCTATTTCATGGCTCATGCATGCCTTGCTCAGCAAGCTGCTGTTATGCGGTTTTGGGAACAATGCACAAAGGAAGCAATTTCTGCCGGAACTTGCTTCTGGGCGGCTGACCACAAGCTTTGCTGTTTCCGAGCCAAAGGTTGGCCCACACCCCAAATTCCTGAGTACAACGGCAGTAAAATCAGGGAACACCTACACCCTTGACGGCGAAAAAACATTTCTTACCAACAGCCCCATTGCAGGCCTTTTTATTGTGATTGCAATTACTGACGAAGATGAAGGCAGAAAAAAATATACTGCATTCCTTGTGGACCGAGAAACAAAGGGGTTATCCATAACCGAGCCTTTAAATATCGGCTTCCTGAAACCCGCCCTCCACGGCGGTATCATCCTGAAAAAATGCCAGGTTGACGAAAAAAATATCCTGGGTAGTCTCAACACTGCCTATGAAGACATGGTCATACCCTTCCGCACATTTGAAGACATTGTAATGGCCGGGGCTGTAGCCGGAGGCATGGAACGGCAGGTACGAATGCTGGCCGCCAAAATCCGCACAGGCAACGTGCAGCCCAATGAAAATACCCTGAAAAACATTGGCAGTCTTTTTGCCACGGCTGATGCAGCACGAATTTTGGGAAGCCATGCAGCAGGGCTTGTTGACGATATTGACGTGGTTGATGATGCAAATACGATTGACAATACCGCACCCCATCCAGATTTGCATTCAATAGATGAAGAGCTGACCAGCCAGACGGTTTTCCTGCGAACCCTTGCCTTTGATTTTCAAAAAAAGTTTGCTGCTGTTCTTGCTGACTATCCAGCAGAGCCATGCGATGAGCTTGAAACCCTGACCAGGGACATTAGCAAGCTGATTTCCATTGCCTCAAACATTGTGCAGGAAAAAAAGAAAAAACTGGGAACCAGCCTACTTAACCCGCAGTAATGAGATGTGCCCGATAAAAAATGTTTTTAAAGTCAATCTTTTCGTTGAATCCATTGCATGGCGCGATTTTTTGTTTTGTGAATCCACAGGTGTTTATGGTTCAAGACGCTGAAAACTGTTCCCAAAAAAAAGTTTTCCCCATAATCTTTACCTCTCCCTCAACCTGAAAATCATTTCTATGAATTGCGCCTGGTGTGCAATATTGTGGAGCTTTGTGTCTTCTTCAATGGGGATATTTGGAAATCTTGTTGCAAAGGCTTTTGCAAAGAGTCCCCTTCCTGCTGATGCGTCATCATTATTGTTGTGGATATTCACGTTATAGAGTCCGCAGCTTGGTGATTTACCTTTGAAGATAAACCCGCAGATTGGCTCTGTTTCAAGTTTGGTTAGTTTTTTTTCTGCCCAATGTTCGAGCTTGTCGGTATGGTCGATTCTGGATTTTATCCCTTTGATTCTGGTTCCTGCCGGGCTTTCAACAAGGTGCATTGTTTCTCTGGGGGTGGTGAGTCCGCATTCTGTTTCCGGGCATACAGGCACGAGTTCAAAATGTTTTTCAAATGCTTTGACAATCAATTCATCAAATTTATGTTTGCCGTTCCAGCGTACATTTTTGCCAAGCAGACATGCACTTATTCCAATTTTAATTTTGCTGGTCATATTGCATTTCCCGGTTTTTTTTACGGATATCCGCCTGGGCCATGTGCGGAACAGATATCTGACAGATAGAAATAATTACATCAAATCAACTTTTCAAATCAACCCATTTTTAATTAAAATTCTAATCAAAGGGTGTATTTTCATTATAAGAAAAAAAATCTTGCACAAAACATAGGTCATGTTATTAGTAAAGGTTAAAGCGTTAAAGATGTTTTATTTATACTTGATGCTTTTTATTTATATTTAAA
>JAOZSB010000490.1 GCA_029939895.1 Desulfobacterales bacterium | reverse complement strand
ATATTTATCAACCCAGACTTTACAATTAACTGTTTTTAGGTTAAATTGTCTCTGAAAATGAAGTGACTTTTTCGTCATTTGTTATTTTGGAAAAAGAAAAAATTTTTTATAATCCAAAAGGAACTGTCAATGAAAGCAAAAAGACTCATAATAGTAGCTGTAGGAGGCCAGGGAAACCTGCTTGCATCCAGGGTTCTAAGCGAGGCAGCCCTGTCTGCCGGTCTGCCCGTTCGCATGAGCGAAATACACGGAATGGCGCAGCGTGGCGGCGTTGTTGAATCTGCAATCGTATTTGGTGATGCTCAAAGCACAATTATATCCGATGGAGAAGCAGACGTACTCCTTGGATTCGAGCCATCTGAAACACTAAGAGCCGTGAAAAAATGCAACCCAGACACCTTTGTAATCACCAACACCTATCCCCTCCCGCCATTTACCGCAGCAATCGGAAAGGGAGTTTACCCGGAAATGGATGTTGTTGAAAAACTTTTAAAGGAAAAATCATCCCGCTACATAGGCATTGACGGCATAGCCCTCGCGCAGAAGGCTGGCAACGAAATGGCACTTAATATGGTTCTTCTTGGTGCGCTTATCCAAACAGAAGAAATCCCCATTTCCAGAGAAGCCGTAGTTGAAACAATAAAAACCAAAACAAAACCAGCCTTTGCCGAAATCAATTCCAGGGCCTTTGAAATGGGATTTGAGGCTGCGTCGGCATCATAATGGCAAGGGAACTGTTTTTTTGTTGACGAAAATATCACGCCAACATAAAAGCGCATTGCAATTGAAAAAAGTGATTGAAATATGAAAATCAATTTTGGTGCATTTCGGCTTATATGGTATATTGGGATGTTGATTACAGCAACCTATGCTGTGGTTGATGCACCCTTCCGCCTTGTCGTTAATATAAGCCCTCAAGGCTGGACACTTTGCCTTGACCATGTTGTCACCATCATGTTTTTTCTGGACATTGCTTTTCATTTCTTTTTTCCAGTACACGTTGAAGGCAGATGGATAACCGATACAAAAACCATTTCCAAAAAATACCGGCAGGAGAGTCTCTACATAGATTTGATTGCTGCCATCCCCTTTGACCTGATCCTCGCTGCCATACTACCGGAACATTTTACCCAGCTTATTCTGGCCTCTCGCATGTTGCGGCTGATGAAAATACCCCGACTGTGGCACTATAAAAAATATTTTGAGTACTCCCTTAAATTAAACTTTGCTATCTTCAGGCTGATATTTTTCCTTTACATGCTCGGACTCATAGCGCACTGGATAGCCTGCGGGTGGTACTACATAACTATTGATACTTTTCCTGACAACTATCTTGTAAGATATTTCAACAGCCTTTACTGGTGCATCACAACACTCACAACCGTTGGCTACGGCGATATTACGCCGGTAACGACCATCCAGCAGGCATACACCATGGTGGTCATGCTCCTCGGCGTTGGTGTTTACGGTTATGTGATTGGAAATATTGCTTCCATCATGGGCAACCTTGACATTGCAAAATCAGTCCATCAGGAAAAAGTAGAAAAAATTAATGACTTCATGGTAAGCAACCATCTTCCGCAGGACGTGCAAAGGAGAGTTAAGGATTATTTCTCATACCTGTGGGACACACGCAAAGGCTATGACGAGGCCTCTGTTTTTGCGGATCTGCCCGAAAGCTTCAAGATTGAATTCTCACTTTTTCTAAACAAAGATATTCTGGAAAGGGTTCCGCTTTTTAAGGGAGCATCCAATGCTTTCATCAAAGACGTGGTTATGTGCCTACAGTCCAGCCTTTATCTTCCAGGTGATGCAGTATGCAGGTTTGGAGAAATCGGCGATAAAATGTACTTTGTTAACAAGGGGACCGTTGAGGTTAAGAACATGGAAGAAACCCTTACCTACACAACTCTCCAATCAGGTGATTTCTTTGGCGAGGTGGCCCTTTTGATGAGCACCCCCAGGAACGCAACAATACGCGCAAAGGACTACTGTGAGCTTTACTACCTGGATAAACACGATTTTGACAGAGTTCTTGAGAGATACCCGGAGTTTAAAAAAGAGATAGAAAAACAGGCAAAAGACAGGCTCCATCAATAAATGGAAAACCATTATACCCAGCTTTAAAAATGTTCAACTGGATTCAAGCACAAAGCGACAATAAAATTTTACGAAAGAGTATGTATATATTTTGAGGTTTTTTTTGGTAACGCTGTAATCGGAGCCAGGGGACGTTTTGCAACTGGTTCCTTAAAACCTGATTTATCAGAAAAGCTTTTCCGGGTTATATTGAGCTAACAATAAAATAAGCAAACTGCCACGGGCAGACTATTTATGTACTAACTTTTTGCCCACAACAAAATATGAAAGAATTGTAAATGTTTAGGGTTTCTTTCATACAAAAAGACTTCTAACGTTCCCCTTTGTAATATTTTACCGTGAGTTCCAGTTTTTCCACCTGGGCTTTATAATCATTCAAGGAAGCATCGTAGGTCTGCATTTTTTTGTAGTACTGATCAACGGTCTTTTTCTTGTCATCAAGCTCGCGGATCTTTTCGCGTATTATATTATTCGCATCATCAAGCCGCCTGTTAAGTTCTTCCACATTATGCTTAAGCTTGGTCATGTCTTCTTCAAACTGTTTTTCACGCTCTTTGTAATTCTCAAGAATATCTGTATACTTGCCCTTGGTGTTCCCTTCGGCCCTTGATGCCGCACGGCTAAGCAGAACAATATTAACCACTTCAACAACAAGCGCAATAATAAAAGCGTATATAATATTAAAATTACCCCAGTTCATCGCCATAAGCACCAAGAGCATTGAAGTAATAAAAACCATGTTTTTAATCCCTTTCTATTGTGTTGCATTTTAATGTTACATTTTTTTTATAAAACCCAACAT
>JAOZSB010000489.1 GCA_029939895.1 Desulfobacterales bacterium | reverse complement strand
CATACGTTGCAAATTAACGTCGGCTCTCAGCTCGTCTGACAGAGTTTTTCAGGATAGACTGATTTATACCAAGCGAATGATTGTGAAACAAGTAAAAAAACAACTGGTAAATTCATTTTTATTCGCCATGTTAATATTGTACTATAATCTTTAGATTTTTTATTTTAGTTAATTTTGAGATAATTCTCGTTCCGAGGTCTCAGCCTCGGAACGAGGGCGGGGGTTACTTTTTATATTTTGCTTTGATTGCTTCTGTTGTTCCGTCGGCGGTTAATTCATCAAGTGCTTTTTGAAATTTGGCCAGTACTGCAGGGTCAGTATCCTTGTGGAATGCATAACCCATTTGCGCTGGCGGGAAAGTGAAAACTATTTCATAGTCATTGACTTCAATTCCTAATTCTTCCATTTTAGTAACTACGGTTGCGTATCCATATGAAATGATGTCAATGCGACCTTTGCCAAGCTTTTTTACCAGGTTGTTGGGAGTTGCAGCCTGATCCATTTTTTTTGCGGGAAAACCGCTGCCAGTTAACAGGCCCTCGCCTACATCGCCGCGAACAACGCCTATTCTCTTTCCATACTTTGCAATATCCTCCCTGGACGCGAATTTAATGTTTGCACTTTTTTTTGCAATCAGGTAGTTTCCTGTCCCGTCGGCAATTATCTGCGGGATTGACAGGACAAACTTCCACCCCAATTTGTCCCTGCGATCGTCGGTCATCGTTGTTGCAAAAAGGCATGTGTCTGGTTTGCTTGAAACAGTCTTTACGCCACGGTTCCACGGCATGATTTTAATGGCTTCGGGACCTTTGTTTAAGCCTATCTTTTTAAAGATTGCAAGTAGAAGATCAATTGATACTCCTTTTTTGACTCCGCCTTCCTCATAATTGTATGGCGGGTAGTCCTCGGTCATCCATTTAATATCTTCAAGGGAACCTGCAAATGCCATGGATGCAAAAAAAATAAAAAAAATTACAAGTGCTGTTTTTTTCATAATAATGATCCTGTTTGTTAAAGGTTAAGGTTTTGGTCAGACAGCTTCTGACAAGCCTGCTTAAGTATTATGTGTTGTCCCTGGTGGCTCAGTTCAAATGGAACGAATTTTGAAAACCGCACCAGGCTTCAAATATAAATAAAGCTTTTGCTATTGCAGATAGCCGCTAAGCCTTTTTTTAAAGTTTGTATCTTCGCGAAGTTCTGCCATTGCGTTCCAGAACTCTTCGGCTATGTCATCTTTTTTTGCCATGAACTGATGTGAAAATATGAAGTAGTATGGCTTTTCAACAATCGCAGGTGAAACCTTTTCAATCTTTTCACCGAATTCATTATTAGTCATAAGGTAATAATCACCAGACATCATAAGTGCTGCAACACCATCGATCCAGCCCAGGAGCAACTTTTTAAAGTCCTGCTCCGTGCTTTTGCTTTCAGCAACCGTTAATCCCTTTTTTCTCAGGTCATCAACAATTGAATAACCTGCTGGCGCGCCTATTTTCCCTTTAATATTGAAAAAGGTTGTGCCGTCAAAGGAGACAGGCGAACCTCTAAGTTTGTACAGGGCATATGATTTATCTGAAAAGCGTCTTGAAATGTCCAGCTTGCCGTCTTTTTCAGGGTATTGGCCCAATTTTTGTCTTTCTGCCTTGAAGCTGGCAGTGAATATGCAATCAACTTTGCCTGCTCCCAATTGCTTGAGGCAACGCTTCCAGGGCATTCTTTTTATGATGAATGTTGCTCCAATTTTTTTGCAGATTATTTCTGTTGCTTCAATTGCCAGGCCGGGATTTTTGCTTAGAATCTTCTTGCCAGTACCCATTATGGCCGGAAAATCCTGTTTGCTTTCACATGCAAAGATAATATCCGTTGCAAAAGCTGGCCCTGAAAAAGATAAAAAAAGAACTACTGACAGCATAATAAACAATGTTCGGTTATGATTCATTTTGATCTCCTTTTTGATGCCTGTGTTACTAAAATTAAGGCTGTTAATATTTGTTGCCCAAAGAAGACTCAGCCTTTAAGCTATTATTGGGATGAATAGTATTTGTTATAGAGTTTGTCCGTGAACCCGCTTTCTTTCATTTGTTTTAGTGCTTTCTCCAGACGGCTTGCCAGACAATCAGGGGCAAGGCGTGTTGGGAAATTGTTGATTGAAACTTCCTTTGTCGAGTCATAATCGGGATTGTTTTCTTCTTTGATATGCTTTGATTTGCGAGAAAACCCAAGGTACATTGGTTTTATGCCGCCACAGCAATTATGATGTACTTTTATATCGCCGGGTTTGTTGAGCTTGAGGTAGTATTCAAGGGATGATTTGTTGTAAATATAAAAATGAAACCGACCAAGCTTAATGAGTTTAACGGCTTTTTCAATGCTGAGGTCAGGTACGGATCCCTGGTGAACACCAGTTGTGTTATGTAGATGATCTGCCCCGCCAAGTGCGACCAATAGAGTTTTGCCTTTAAGCTGCCTGAGATCAGTTATCTCCGGCAGTGCAGGGCTTGAGATGCCAATATCTCCGCCTGGTAAACCATTTTCAATATAGAAGATGGTTTTTGAACGTTTTATGGTAAAGTTAAAACCAGGATAAAAATCTATTGCTCCAGTTTTCATTTTGTTCAAAACCCGCATTTTTGGATTGCGTACTATTTGTAGCCTGCAATTGATCCGCCTTGCAGCCTCTTTAAACAAGTCTTTATAAAGACCCGAGCTTTCCGGGGCCTTGTTGATTAATGGTGCCCTGATAGTGATTCGGTATCCCATCACTATCACTTCCCCGGCAAAGGCAGAGTCGTGTGTGGCGCAAAGCACAGCAAAGAAAAGAATAGAAAAAAGGCCTGTTCGAGTGTGAAGCATATTTTTCCTTTCAGTAGTGTCCCGTTAAAAATCGAATAATTTCAATTGGATTTGGGCACTAG
>JAOZSB010000488.1 GCA_029939895.1 Desulfobacterales bacterium | reverse complement strand
ATTTAATATATGACCAGAACCCTGCTTTAACATTCCTGGCAAAACCAGGCGTGTCAGCATCATTGGAGAAAGCAGATTTGTCATCACCATTGCTTGAATATCATCGGGTTCTATGGAAGCAAATTCTGCAACCCATTCCACGCCTGCGTTATTGACCAGTATGTCAATCGAACCAAAGTCGCTGATTACCTGCTCAACAAGCGTTTCCCTTGAAGCCTGGTCAGTAATGTCGGCTGGATAAGCAATTGCTTTGGCTCCAAGCCTGGTGCATTCGAGCACAGTTTCACCAAGCGCATCCTCAGACCGTGCAGTCAAGGCAAGATTCACACCTTCTCTTGCCAGCCAGCGGGCTATGTACAATCCCAGACCTCTTGATCCACCGGTTACGAGTACGTTTTTCCCTTTTATATTGTCCACGGTGTGTTTCCTTTTTTGTTACAGTTCGTTCTATAGACTGTTTAATGATTCCATCACCTGTTTTGCTTCTGAAACAATATCGGCAATTATCTCGCCTGCGGTTTTAATGGAAGTAATCGAGCCGCCGATCTGACCACAATAGATTGAGCCTTCATCGCAATCACCGTCTAAACATGCGGTAATGGAGCGACCACCGCCTATCATTTCCATCAATTTGTCCGGGGGTGTGCCTTTAGCTTCCTCGGCAACTATCATGTCCGTGAGTTTATTTTTAAGGCACCTTGCCGGCCCGCCGGTTGTTCTGCCTGTAATGGCGGTTCCGCTGTCTTCCATATTTACTACTGCATCTTTGACATTCTGGTGGGCTGCGGCTTCGGCAGATGCCATGAAGCGGGTTCCAATCTGAACGCCCTGTGCGCCCAGTGCCAGCGCTGCAACAAACCCTCTGCCGTCTGCGATTCCTCCGGCACTTACCACAGGAGTACTGACAGAAGAAGCTACCTGCGGAGTCAGGGCCATGGTTGTGATTTCGTCAAAACCGTTGTGACCGCCCGCCTCAAATCCCTCGGCAACAATTATATCGAGTCCTGCTTCCTCGCATTTTTTTGCAAATTTTGCTGCGGAAACAACATGCATCGCCTTTGCCCCACGATCCTTAATCAATGCAGTATACTTTTTTGGGCTGCCTGCGGAAGTACTTATTACAGAAGCTCCGCAGTCTATTGCAGCATTAATCAACTCATCAGCATCTGGACGCGCCAGTGGAACATTCAGGCCAAAGGGCTTGCTGGTTTTTGCTTTTATTATTTCAGAATCCTTTTCAATGTCTTCAACGGTCATTCCGCCAGCACCAAGGACTCCAAGCCCCCCTGCATCAGAAACCGCAGCAACAAGATCTGCCCGGCCTACCCACACCATCCCGCCGAGTATTATTGGATATTCAATATTTAAAATGTCGCAGATTTGGGTTCTAAACATGTTTCCTCCTAAAAACTTTTATATATTCAATTTTGATTTATTAAACATTAAGGCCCAGCACGCTTGTAGCCTGGGCTTTGTATGCTTCAATAGGAGCTTCGGCAAGAAGCATCATTTTTTGAGCAGCAAAGGAACCTTCTGCATGTATGGTACACACTTCATGCCATCCCGCAAAATCGCTGGCAACCATGTGATGCAGCATGCTCATGAGTTTAAGCCGTTCTTCTGCATTATAATTTCCAGCACCCCCCATATACTTTTTGAGGTATCCGTTTAAGTCTTCATGTTTCCAATCCTGGTACGTTGGCTGGGTGACGAGGAGTCCTCCCGCAAGATCCTGAATGTTTCTGACAAACTCGTGAAAGTTGGAAGCAAAATGCAGTTTGGCCATATTTGAGTTCAGGCGGTTTGCAACAAACAGGCCCGATCCGCCGAAGTCCTCTGGTGATGCAATGGCTGCACTTGCAAGTGCTTTTGTGGTTTCGGTGTACTTTATCATGTTAACAAATGCTTCCTTGACATGTGATGCATTCTGGATTCCATTTGCTTCTGCAACCAGCATTCCCATTCCTGTCATGTATTCTATTATTGGTATTTTGTAAGTAACTGCCGTGAACCTGTGGAATGCTGCAAATGCATATGCAACAAACTGTGCAAACTGCCAGTCTCCCTGGAGGAAAACCCTGTGCTTTGGAACCCGGACGTTGTCGAAAATCAACAGCGATTCAAGATGGCACCGTTTGGGGCGTGGCGTGGGAAAGTGATTCTTGTCTTCATAGCGAAAATTCGGACGACAAATTTGAGTTATCCCATCTGTGTTTATGGGAATGGCAAAGGCGACTGCATATTCTTTTTCATTTTCTGTGAGGTTTCGGGTCGGGATTACAATTACTTCGTCGGTGTACGGCCCGGCTGTGATGTGAGCTTTTGCACCGGAAACAACGATTTCGTCATCGGTTTCATCTACAATTCTCAGATAGTAATCCGGTGATTCCTGATCAGCCGGCCCTTTGCTCCTGTCGCCCTTTACGTCGGTTACTGCTCCTGCAAGGGATAAATCCTTTGAAGCGCAGTACCAGCGGTAGTCGTTTATCCTTTTTTCATAGGTCTTGTTGCCCATGACTCTTGCAACTGCGGTAAGGCCGTTTAAAATGTCGCTTCCAACATCCTTGACAAAGGGCAGCGCACCGTCTGTGTACATACTGGCGGTTTTAACAAGGTTAAAACGATCATTAACAGCAACAGGGGAATCAGGCATTTTAAAATAAGAGCTAATGTCACCTTCACACTCAGGCACGTTCGTGACCGCGAGATCACGGTGCTCTGGGTCATGCCCCAGTATAAAATCAAAGGCCGCAGTCTCTACGCCGACCTTAATATAAGGGTCTTCGGTTACATCCTCAACCTTGTTGCCCATAATATATACTTTACGATTGTCCCTAAGTCCTTCCTTGTATTGTTCAGCAGTTCTTTGGTCTGGTATAGAAAAAGTGGACACTTTCTTAAGAGTGAATTATAATCATTAA
>JAOZSB010000487.1 GCA_029939895.1 Desulfobacterales bacterium | reverse complement strand
ATATAACATAAATTCGATACGATCAAACCAAAAAATTTAAATAGCTGTATCAAGTAACTACATTTGCTATGATTATAAACACAATGACACATATTATCTTCGTTATGCTCAATGATACATTGGATTCATGAGCTTTTTTAGCGCTGCATGGAATGATCAAGAGGTATGATCCAGTGAATTATATAAACAAAAAAAAGTAAACGCATATGTAAAATGAGTTTGCCACAAAGAAGTCTTTGCCTCGGAGCTACATCATTAGAGGCAGGTTCTCTTTTTGGATTTCAGGCAGGATCACAGCTATGTAGTTGCGAGGGATAACTCTGACAACTCCAATTTTGTAATATATTGCAGTTGTCAGGGTTTGGTTACAAATTCAATGGGTGATATGTCTGGTGGCTGTTACAACTCAAAGCATTCAACTAATTCGTTTCCAGCAAGGAGGTGATCCAGGCACTGGTTGCAGCCAACGCAGTCGGCTTCGTCTTTTTCGAGATTTGCCAGCCATGTGTTGGGCAGATTCGGCTCCCTGATCAAGGGCCTGCCCAACCCGAAGTATTCAATAGAACCGAGCTTTGCAATTTTTTCCATTTCCTCGATGGATACATTTCCACCCGTCAAGATAAGCGGAATGTCAATCTTGACTTTTTTCTCAAGCATTGTCCAATGCTCCAGTCGCTTGGCTTCATTCATTTCTTTGTAATCTTCGCTGATTTCAATTGCGTCCAGGCCGGTGGCTGCAAGGGCAGTTAACAATTCAGGAAAATTTTCAATGGTTATTCCGTCAAAGGGGAATTTGTCAAAACAGTTCACCTTTGTGGTTACAGAAAAATCCGAACTCAGGGAGGATTTAATCATGTCCGTCATTTCCATAATTATCCGCACCATGTTTTCCATTGATCCGCCATATTGATCCGTACGTTTATTGGAAAAGGGTGTGAGGAAGGTATTTATCAGAAAAGAGTGTGCACCGTGAAGCTAAACCCCGTCAAACCCGGCGGCCTTTGCACGTTTTGCAGCAGCAAGATAAAGAACTTCAAGCTCCTTGATCTCTTTTATGGTTAATGCGCGAGGATTCTTTTTAACAAAGGGCCATGGCACTGTTGAAGCGGAAATAGGGTCCGAGATTGCATCCATGCCGATATGATTGATCTGGGCAATTACCTTGCAGTCTTTATCGCCATCGTGCACGGCCTGGGCCATTTTGCTAAGCTGGGGTATGAATTTGTCATCATGAATACAAGTTAGATTATGATTGAATAGAAAATCTTTTTTGGACTGAGGCACAACAGTCATATGACCGGACAAGACCAGCCCAACGCCGCCCCTGGCCCAGTTTTTATAAATTTCAAGCCCTTCTGCCTTATAGGTGCCATCATCAAGTGTTGCAGCAACATCTGTGGATGTTTTAATCAAACGGTTTTTAAGTTGCAGGCTGCCGATTTTCCCTTTTTGGAAAATTTTATAATTACTGCGTGGCATCTTTTTTGCCTCGGAATCGGCTAAAAGTGCGCACCCGGCGCCACTTAAAACAACAGCGGCAGTACCGCCAGCAATTTTAATAAAATCCCTGCGACTGAATTCGTTGTCTTTCAAAATAAAATCTCCTGTTTTTAATAGGTTATTTTCATACTTTATATTGCTAATTGACGGCTGAACTTTAAGCCATCTTTTGTTTTTATAAATTCATTTTTATAAATCATTGAATTTATAATTTTTAGCGCCCTGTTCCATATGTTAATTCAAGAAAAACAGTATTGCTGATATTATGCTGAGTTTGTCTTTCTGCCTGTATCTTTTATAGCTAAATAAAAAGAAGCTATTGCCAGAGAAGCCTGTTATGGCGCAATATCAGTGAAAAGTTTCTCATATTTCTTGTATACTGCATCAAAGGTTCCATTTGCCTTTATGGTCTCTATCGCCTTGTCTGCTTCATCACGAATCTTTTTGTCTTTAAAAGCTATGCAGCTAAAGACATCTGGCCAGATGCGATGAACAGTAAAATCTTTAATGGTTACTTTTCCCTTGTTTGCAGGGGAATTGATGGCGTGCAGAAATATAAAAATATCACCAACCCTGACATCGACCCTGCCTTTTATCAGCATTGCTGTGGTTGTTTCCTGGTTTGCATTTTCCTTGTACTTTGTGCCGCTGCTCAGTGTTATATTTTTATATTCTTCACCCAACAGGTCAGTCGCACCTTGATATGCAACAATGCTCTTGCCTGTCAGATCCGCAATTTTATTTATCTCCAGGTTATTTTTTTTCATTGTCACAGCAACATCAGAAAAACGAAACAGCGGAGACGACAGAAATGCTTTTGTATCAGAGCCTTTAAAAATATTACATGCAGCGTCTAGCCTTCCTAAGTTTATTTCCTGCAGAAGCCTTTTGTTTGGTGCAAACCTGAATTTTATATTATAGTCCGGCATTTGCTTAAAAACTTCCCTGGTTAAATCTAAAAAAAGGCCGGTTTCACCTTTTTTTACAAAAAATGGTTCAAAGTCTCCTGCGCCGACGATCAGTTCTTTGGAATAAGCATTAGAAGATAGAATAATGAGAGTCAAAAAAAGGGTTACCATTTTAGTCAGCTTGAACATTTGTCTCCTCCTTAATATTAAATGAAAAGATACTATGCCAAAAAATTATTTGTTATTAATGGTTTAACTGATTGGGAGCAGTCCTTTTACCGGTAAAAAATTGCTCGTATTTTTTGTAAACTGCATCATAGGTTCCGTTTGTCTTTATGGTCTTTATCGCCTGATTTGCCTGGTCGCGTATTGTTTCATCACGAAAAGCGATATGGCTGTATACATCGGGCCACAGACGATGGATGGTAAAATCATCCATTGTAGCCATGTTCAAATAAGCAGGTTTTTTGAGATTATGCATAAATAGTCGATCCTGAAAAATAGAATTAATGTTTGAATTAATTGACAAAAGCTT
>JAOZSB010000140.1 GCA_029939895.1 Desulfobacterales bacterium | reverse complement strand
CTCGAAGACAGTTTTCATTCTGGCACATCGATCAACTTAAGTTTATTAGGAGGCATAAATGGATGGCTTTAGAAAAACTATATTAGGAAAGACCGGCATTCAAGTGTCACGTCTGGGGTTTGGCGGAAGTTATGGAGCACCAGGAGAGGCTTTTGAGGAAGCATATGACAAGGGATGCAACTACTTCTATTTTGGTTCAGGAAGGCGCAAGGCTGGAATGCGGCAGGCAATTAAAAATTTATGCTCCAAGGGTAAAAGATCCGAGTTAGTCATCGCTGTGCAGACCTATGCAAGAAAAGGTATTCTAACCGATTATCTTTTTAATAGAACCCTGAAATCCCTGGGCCTTAAGTATGCCGACATACTGATGCTGGGCTGGCACAACAGCACACCTTCACAAAGCCTGATTGAAATGGCCCTGAAACTAAAAGAAAAAGGACTTATCCGCTTTATTGGAATGTCGGGTCACAACCGCAAACTGTTTGCAGAGCTGGCAAAAGATGACCGCTTAGACCTTTTTCAAATAAGATATAACGCAGCACATCGAGGGGCAGAAGAAGAAGTTTTTAGTCAACTCCCCGCAAATAATCCATCCGAACGGCCTGGAATTATCTCATATACTGCAACAAGGTGGGGGCAACTGTTACAGACAAAAAAAATACCCCCGGATGAAAAACCACTGACTTCAGCTGACTGCTACCGGTTTGCAATGTCAAACAGAAGTGTTGATATTTGCCTTTGCGGTCCAAAAAACATGAATGAAGCCAAATCTGCATTGCAGGCCCTGGAAATGGGCCCACTTACAAGCGAGGAAATGGATCGCATCAAAAAAATCGGCGATTATGTTCACAGCAAATCAAAAAGTCTGTTTTAGCTTTTTTTTAGGAAGATAAATAATATTGAAAAATTTTAAAACCATCCTGCTGGCTCTTATCGCTGTTATTGCTACAGTCGCTGTCCTCTGGTTTACTAATCGCACCATAACGCCCAGGGATGCGACCATGGATGATGTGGTGGCTGAAGCTGAGCTTGGCGGTTACAGGCTCATTACCACAAGCAGGCTTGCCGAACATTATAACAAAAATCCAGAAAGCGTGCTTCTGGTCGATACTCGTCAGGAATGGGAGTATCGAACCGGACATATAAAAGGTGCTGTTAACTTTCCAATGGAACCGACCTGGATGTCACGCTGGAAGAAAAAAAATGCTCTGGAAATGCTCATTGGTTCTGATAAGAACCGTTTTGTAGTTTTTTATTGAGCTGGCCTTGCATGAGTCCGCAGTGACTCGGCAGCCCGTGTGGCTGTTAAGCTTGGCTTTAACAATGTTTATCGTCATCCACCAGGATACCCCGAATGGCACTCCAGTAACCTGCCTGTGGAGATCACCCCTGCCGGGCTTTCAAATATTGACCAGCAACCAGAAGCCCCTGGCTCCCTCAAGGGCTGGGCAATGGCCTGGACACTTTTGGGAATCTTTTTTGGAGGCATGGCATTAAACTTAACACCATGCGTCTATCCTTTGATTCCAATCACTGTTTCCTATTTTGGCGGGCGAAGCGATAAGGGACAAGTAATTGGTCATGGCTTATGTTACATAGGCGGCCTGGCAATAACAAACTCATTGCTTGGAGTTTCCGCCGCGCTCACAGGCGGTCTTATGGGTTCATTGCTTCAAAATCCCATCGTACTTGCAGTAGTGGCACTTCTTCTTGCAGCACTTGCACTGAGCTTATTTGGATTATGGGAATTGCAGGTTCCCCAGGGACTCATGCAGGCAGCAACCAAATCCCATGCTGGATATTTCGGAACCCTATTCATGGGTGCCATGCTGGGCGTTGTTGCAGCACCCTGCATAGGGCCTTTTGTGCTGGGCCTGCTGACATGGGTTGCAAGCATGGGAAGTCCATGGCTCGGGTTTGTGGTATTTTTTACATTAAGCCTGGGGCTTGGTTTTCCCCTTTTCTTTTTAGCCTTATTTTCAGGAAATATTAACAGGCTCCCCCGTTCCGGCGAATGGATGCTCTGGGTAAGAAAACTCATGGGCTGGATTCTTATGGCTATGGCTGCCTATTTTATCGGGCCAGTTTTACCAAAAACCGCAAAAATATTTGCATTGGCTGGCGTAGCATTGGCAGCAGGACTTCACCTGGGCTGGATAGACAAGACAACCGCCAACTTCAAATCATTTGAATGGATCAAGGCGGGTGCTGGCACAACTGCACTGGTAATTTCGACTATCCTGATCGGGACATGGCTCGTACAGGGAGAAGGCGTGACATGGCAGACATATTCTGAGGAATTGATGGCCCAGGCAAAGCAAGCCAATAAACCTGTAATCATAGATTTCTCAGCAGACTGGTGCAGCCCCTGCCGTGAACTTGACGAGATCACTTTCCATGATGCCGAGGTTGTCCAGCAGGCACAGCAGGGCTTCATCATGATTAAGGTTGATCTTACAAGAAAAGGAAATCCATTAAATGAAAAGCTGCTGAAACTGTACAGAATCAAAGGAGCACCAACAGTAGTTTTTTTAGACCAAAATGGCAAAGAACGCATGGAACTCCGCCTGGTCGATTTTCTTCCGGCTGATCAGTTTTTAACCAGGATGACTGATGTGAAAATGAAGTAAACGATGCATGAAGGGAAAACCTTCTTTTTTGCATAGACACGAAATAATGCAAAGTCATCAAATTCTTATTACAGTTTTGCATCACTGGAACCAGCTTCACAATACTTGTGCGCCTGGCTTAAAATCAAGGGGTTCTTTTCGGGTTGTCATACACTTTGCATTTATCCCTCCATTTGCAAACCCAGGCCTTGATTGAATAATTACAGCTTTCATTTTATTTCATTTTTCAAATACTCTCCCACAATTTACACTTCAATATGTTTCCGAAATTTTTTTTGAACTGCAATCACATACGTTGTTTTGCAACCGAGTTTTTTTTAAAGTACTATTTGTTTTCACTTTCCATTTTACCAGCGAGCCTGTAGCTGTTGATCATTAAAGCAAGCAGTATTGTGCTTTTTATCAGGATCCAAGAAGGAGACGGGCTTCCCACAAAAAATCCAGAAACCGTTACAGCGGTCATTCCAGAAAGCACTGGAATAGCAGTTAACAAACCAACAAACCTTCTCCTGATGGGCTCTTTTACTGCCCATATGAGAAGACAAGTCCAGCCCGCCATAAGGGAACAAGCAATCCCCATAATTTGTCGTGTCTCAAAGTCTGGTGCAAAATCAGGGTTTCCAGACAAAGCTCCATATACAGACGGAAACATAAGACCGATAAACCAAAGTGCATCTGCACCAATTCCAATCCAGTATGGCAGTTTTATTAAAAACATTTTTTTCTTTTGCTCATCCATTTTTCTCTCCTCATTTATTAATTTCAACTATTGGTTGCTGTCAAAGTTTCTAATTCTTTATTTCTGCCAGGTCAGGCCATACGCTCATCAATTCCTCGTCAATTGATATTAAGTTTCCTGTTTTTGCGTCTATAAACACATTTGTCACTTCGGCATCTGCAATGAGTGTGTCAGTGCTGTTTAAAAATACTTTTTGGAGCATCGTAACACTTGATCTGCCTTTTTTAATTACGCTGGTTTCAATTTTAAGAACCTGTCCCTGGAAGCTGCTCTTCCTGTAATTTATATTTATATTAACCGCCACATGGCTTATCCCTTTTTTGTGAAAATTTTTAATAAGATCATTTTTTTCTGAATACTCCCACCTTCCATCTTCAAGAAACTCAAGATATCTTGCATTGTTTACATGGTTAAAATGATCAATGTGATAACCTCGAATTTTGATTTCAATTATTGACTTCATTTTCCCTCTCTTATAATTTTTTTTGAGTCACGTTTAAACTTAATCTACTCAATTGTATAGCTCAAACCATGCCATGATTGATTTTTAAGTAAAATCTGGATGTTATACAAAAAGGAAATCCAAGCATGCGAAATATCGCAATGCCACTTGCGATATTTAACACAATCCTAAATATCTGCTAAATATCGCAACCATTTTATTTTCATTATCATTGTGCAGTCAATTACTAAGCGTAAAAGTGTGGAATGACAGTAAATAAAATCACTTTTCCCATCAGGCAATATTGAAAATGTACAGCCACCATATGGCAAAATTAACAATTTTCATCATTTTCACCAACCAGCTTGATAATTGTTTTTGCCTGTGCCATATATGAGCAAAACTTATTTGGAATTTTTATTATTTTTTTAGCATCGGCAACACAATCATGAAATTATCTTATATTAAAAACGAACTTATCAAATCCATAAAAAGCAGGTATCGCCCGGTAAACTTTGCAAGAGAAGGCAAGTGGGCCTTTTACTTCATTGTCATAGGAGTAATCGCAGGTCTTGGGTCGGTTGCTTTTCATTATCTCTGCGTTCTTGGAAGTCATTACTTCATGGATTATATGGCAGGTTACCGCCCCCCCGGCCCTGCTGGTGAACATCATCTTTTAGCCCCAACGACAGTTGCATTAAACAGGTGGATTCTTTTGATACTTCCCGCCATCGGAGGGCTTATTAGCGGTTGGCTTGTGTACTCCTTTGCACCAGAGGCTGAGGGCCACGGCACAGATGCTGCCATTGATGCGTACCACAACAAGGGAGGCTTCATCAGATCAAGGGTTCCCATCATCAAGACCATTAGTTCCGCCATCACCCTTACAACCGGCGGATCAGGTGGAAGAGAAGGCCCGATAGCACAGATTGGTGCTGGATTTGGATCATTTTTTGCTGAAAGATTAGGTATATCCGACCGAGGCAGAAGAATAATGATGGCTGCTGGTATAGGTGCTGGTGTGGGAAGTATATTCAGGGCACCCCTGGCTGGTGCTCTTTTTGCCGCTGAAGTGCTTTACAGTGACCCGGAGTTCGAATCCGAAGTCATAATTCCTGCGGGTGTATCGTCTGTTGTGGCCTATTGCGTGTTCTGCCTTTTTTTCGGTTGGGGTACTCTTTTCAACTCACCTGACTTCAAGTTCTCAAACCCACTTGAATTAGGCCCATATACTGTACTCGCATTTGTGGTAGTCTTTGCAGGCGTTCTATATATAAAATCATTTTACGGCATCACTCATTTTTTTAAAAAACTCAATATACCCAACACCCTGAAACCTGCAATAGGTGGACTCTGCACAGGCATCATCGGGTTTTTCATCCAGGATGCCCTGGCATTTGGTTATGGTTTTGTCCAACAGGCAATCTTCAACGAACTTTCCATTGCAGTACTCCTTGCACTGGCATTTGGTAAAATACTTACAACGTCGTTTTCCATTGGTTCCGGTGGCAGTGGTGGCGTATTCGGGCCGTCTATCGTAATAGGTGGAGCATTGGGAGGAGCTGTCGGCAAAGCCTTCCACGAAATTATCCCAACTATTGTTACGCACCCCGGGGCATTTGTGATAGTCGGCATGGCTGGTTTTTTTACAGCGGTTTCAAACACCCCGATTTCAACAATTATTTTTGTTAGCGAAATGACAAACTCATATCATTTGTTATTGCCAAGCCTCCTTGTCTGCACTGTAGCATACACAATTTCGCAGAAATGGTCGATATACGAAAAACAAGTAAAAAGCAAAATTGATTCTCCTGCACATACAGGAGAATTTTTAGTGGATATTCTTCAGGCTATTAAGGTTGCAGACATTATGGGACTCCTGGAAACGATCAAGCCTGTTTCTGAAAATATGAACTTTTCATCATTTAAAGAGTTCTTTCAGCAAACAAAGCAGCATTATTTCCCTGTGATTGATGAAAATAAAAAACTTGTGGGAATCTTTACCAGTACCGATATACGGAGTTTCATCTTCAAGCCTGAAGTCGAAAACCTCATCATCATGAAGGATATAGCAACCACCGACCTGATCTACATAACACCTGATGAGGATCTCAACTCTGTACTTCAAAAATTTACAAAAAAAAATATTGCAAGCCTGCCGGTACTCAAGAAGGATGAACACGGCGTACTGCTGGGTATGCTTAGCAGAAAGGAATTGATCGCCTTTTACAACCGACAGATTCAAAGGATGAAAAACAAGAAGATAGATCTTGATAGCTGACATCTTTTAAAAAAAGACCTTTTGCAGGGGCGGTTATCCCCGCCCTTGTCCTGTCTGCGGAATCGAGTATTTCTTTAAAACCCTCCATACTCGTCTTGCCAAGCCCTACATCTATCAGGGTTCCAACAATATTCCTGACCATAAATCGTAGAAAACCGTTTGCACTGATCTCAAAACAGATTAAGCCGTCATTACATTCCCTGAATTCTGCGGAAAATACTTCCCGCACGGTGGTGGCCTTTGGGCTGCCTGCACCTTCAAATGACTTGAAATCCTTTTTCCCCACAATCAAAGATGCAGCCTTGTTCATAGCAGAAATATCCAGAGGCTTTTTAATATACCAGGCATAACGCCCTCCAACTGCCGATTTTACAGGTAAATTGATGAACCTGTAAATATATGTCTTTAAAGTTGCATCAAACCTCGCATGGTAAGTAGCATCCATTTCTCTGCATTCGAGAATGGCGATATCATCACCCAGCATGCTGTTTAACCCATTTAAAAAAACAGGTGCATCAAGCCTTGTCATGCATTTAAAATTCGCAGTCTGAGCCAGGGCGTGGACACCGGCATCTGTCCTGCCGGAGCCAATGAGGGTTACGTTCTGACCAGTCATGGTAGAAAGGGCTGACTCAATATCGCCCTGTATGGTACGATCGGTCTTCTGGCGCTGCCAGCCGTGGTATTTGGTTCCATCGTATTCTATCACAAGAAGAAAATTCTTCATAGCCTGTCACACCTGACGTTCATGAGCAGTTCTTCAATATCACCGCCTATTTCATCAATATATTTTTCTATGGAGTATTGTGCGCCACAGGCCCTGCAGCGAAACCCGGCAGTGGTTCAGTACTTGACAAAAACAAGTCGCCCTTCACATTGCTCACACTTCAAGGTTTTATTCTGGTTATTGCCCTGTAAAATATTATGTTTCAAAATCCCATTCTCCATTACTGATAAGAGAGTAAATAAATGAGGCAATTTCAAAATGCCCCTTACTCCAAATACTACGCTATCCAAAAAATTTCATCCTCAAAATATACAACATTTTTTTGCGGTTAAATACATTCGGGTCATGCACAAAATCCCTGTATGACGTTATGCCAGCCATGCCTGCTAAATGAATCAAATAAGTCTTGAAGCAAAAAATGCTGCCCTGCATTTGAATCCTATTAAACATTTTGTAAATGGCTCAAGTGATAAATATTTGACATAATTTCCATAGTGGCCTATTACAACACAGTTTTGCACTTACAATTCAAGTAACAGATTTTAAGGAAAAATAAAATGAATAATACCACCCTGCCCAAAGGATTCAAGGCATTTGGCATGTCTTGCGGAATAAAAAAGGATAATATTAAAGACCTGGGACTAATCTACAGTGAAAAACCTGCGAATGCTGCTGGAGTGTTCACAAAAAACGTCATAAAAGCAGCACCAGTACTCCTTTGCATAGAGAGGATAAAAACGGGTAAGTTCCGCGCTGCTGTCGCCAACAGCGGAAATGCAAACTGCTGTGTTGGCCCAACAGGCATGGAATCAGCCTTGAGGATGACACGAGCGGCAGCAAAGGCTCTTGACATTGATGAAACATCCGTTTATACAGCCTCAACCGGGGTTATTGGCGCACCTTTACCTGTGAGTAAAATCGAAAATGCTGCCGAGATGCTCGTCAAGGGCCTGTCTGAAAACGGCATGGATAGTTTTGCAGAATCGATCATGACAACAGATACCGTTCCCAAGACAGTCACAAGGACTGCAAAAAGCGGCTATACAATCACAGGAACCGCCAAGGGTGCGGGTATGATACGCCCTGATATGGCAACAATGTTAAGCTTTATTGTAACCGATGCCGGAGCAATCTCTGAGTATCTATACAAAGCCCTGAAAAAGGCCGCAGACATAACCATGAATATCATCACCATTGACGGAGACACCTCCACCAACGACACAGTTTTAATAGCGGCAAATGGGGAGTCTGGCTTTGACATCACTACTGGCGAGGATGAAAAAGAATTTGAAAGCATCCTTGAAAGCATAATGTTTGACCTTTCAAAAATGATGCTTGAAGATGGCGAAGGAGTTACCAAGATTGTGACCATTGCAGTAAAAGGAGCAAGCAACGATGAAGATGCAGCAAAGATCGCCGACACAATAGCCCATTCCCCTCTTGTAAAGACAGCTTTTTTTGGAGAAGATGCAAACTGGGGCAGGATAATCGCTGCGACTGGCCGGGCTGGTGCTGCTTTTAATCCTGAAACTGTCGATATACTTTTTGATGATGTGATTGTTGCTGAGAACTCCGTTGCCAGAGCCGGAAACATGGAAGAGGCCGCCTCTGCTGTCCTGAAAAAACCAGAATTTACAGTGACGGTAAATCTTAATATCGGTCAGGGGACAGCCAGGATGCTTACGACTGATTTTTCATATGATTACATAAAAATTAATGCGGACTATAGAAGCTGAAGCCGCAAAGTACGTTCATGGAGCTACCCCAGAAAAGGCAATTTTTTAACTTGAAACCCGACAACTAAACAGTTGCAAAATAACAGATTATTAGTCATGGAAAAAATGAGGCTACAGAAATTCCTGTCAAAGGGAGGTGTGTGTTCCCGCAGAAAAGGCGAGGAACACATTCTTGCAGGCAGGATCAAGGTGAACGGACAGGTTATGACCGAACTGGGAACCAGCGTGACCCCTGGTACAGACAAGGTCGAGTTTGACGGAAAACTTGTTGAATTGAAAAGCAAGTTGATATATATTGCTTTAAACAAACCGGTTGGGTATGTATCAAGTCTTAAGCAGCCCGGTGAAAAGCTGATAACAGACCTTGTAGATATTCCAGACAGAGTCTTCCCCGTGGGCAGGCTTGACAAGGACTCAAAGGGTCTGATTCTCTTGACAAACGATGGGGAGCTTCATAACAGATTGGCGCATCCATCATTTAACCATGAAAAGGAATACGTTGTAAAAACATGGAAACCGATTCCAGATAAAGCACTGGAAAAAATGTCTAAAGGGCTTACCCTGCGGGGTACAATGACAAGGCCCGCCAAGGTCAAGAGACTTTCGCCTTCATCTTTTAAAATTACTTTAAAAGAAGGACGCAACCGCCAGATCCGTAAGATGGTGAGAATAACCGGCAGCAGTGTCAAGGAGCTTGAAAGAAAGAGAATTGCTGGAATCAGTCTGGGCAGTCTCGTAGAAGGAACTTGGCGTTACTTGACAAATAGTGAAATTAAGGCTCTGGACCCGTCACATTCTAAATCCAAGGAGATTGCATGATTACCTTTGAATCCTTTATCGAGAAAAAAAATTCAATAGGTGTTGTAGGACTCGGTTATGTTGGTCTGCCCCTTGCCGTACAGCTTGCCAGGCTGTTCGATGTAATTGGCTACGACATCAAAGAATCGAGAATAGAAGAACTGCGTAACGGCCTTGATAAAACAAGGGAAATCACAAGTGAAGAATTGACAGAGGCAGGCATTACTTTTACAGCAGATCCTGAACAATTGTCACTGTGTAAATTGATTATTGTTGCAGTCCCAACGCCCATTGATGAGTATAGAATCCCAGATCTAACCCCGGTAAGAAGTTCCACTACCTCTGTTGGAAAACATATGGTAAAGGGAACTATTGTAGTTTTTGAATCCACAGTATACCCCGGAGTCACCGAGGAAGTGTGCGTTCCTATTCTGGAAAAGGAATCCAACCTTAAATTCGGCATTGATTTTACTACTGGCTATTCTCCGGAAAGGGTTAACCCGGGAGATAAAGTTCATACGATTGATAAAGTAATAAAGGTTGTGGCAGGCTCCGATGATGAAACACTGGCATTCCTTTCAAAAATTTACGGGGCCATTGTTACCGCCGGCATACACCAGGCTTCGTCAATAAAGGTAGCTGAAGCAGCCAAGGTCATAGAAAATACTCAAAGGGATCTCAACATTGCACTGATGAACGAACTTGCAATGATCTTCCAAAAAATTGGCATTGACACCCAGGAAGTGATAGATGCTGCCGCAACAAAGTGGAACTTCCTCCCCTTTAAACCTGGCCTTGTCGGGGGGCACTGCATTGGTGTTGATCCATACTATCTGACCTTTAAGGCGGAATCCCTTGGATACCACCCGGAAATGATACTTGCAGGACGAAGAATAAACGACGGCATGGGAAAGTATGTTGCTGAAAAAGCAGTAAAGATGCTTGCCAGGTCTGGCAAACCAGTTAAAAACTCAAGGGCTGCACTGCTTGGAATTACTTTTAAGGAGGATGTTCCAGACCTGAGAAACACAAAGGTTGTAGATATCATAAGTGAAATTGAGGATTTTGGAATCGAAGTAATGACACACGACCCCATGGCAGACCCGGTTGAGGCTGAAAAATACTATGGTGTCAAACTTTGCAAATTCGAGGATATCCAGGATGTAGATGTTGTGATATTAGCCGTTGCCCACAGTTTTTACAAAGAAATGGGTATTGAAAAAATAGCTGAACTTTGTTCGGGAAAACAGCCAGTAATTATTGATGTAAAGGGCGGCCTGGAGCATAACCAGGCTCTGGAGTCAAAGATATCCTATTGGCGGCTGTAATTCTACTGATTCGCTGTAGTTCCCCTGCAAATATGGCGCAGGTTACAATCTGGCACTACAGCGCTACAACAGCCCTTACCATTTAGAAACTATAGCAATAATCCAAGTTAATATATCAACTCAAGACACTTGTCGTATTCATTTGGATACAGATCCAATGGAATCGAATCTAGTCCGCTTGATTTTGCAATCATGTACCTGGCGCACAGATCCTTATTGGCAAGGCAGTATTTTTTCTTAAATTCTTTTAAAATAAGCTTGCTCGTCACTTCAATGTTTATAAAATTGCAGGTCTTCAACAGTTCACATGAACCTTCCAAAAGATAATCTTTATCCATATCACCTCCGTATTTTGCACATTACATTATACAAACAATTGTAGAAAACGATTTAATAATTAAATAATCAAAAATCACAGTAGTGTCCCGTTAAAAATCGAATAATTTCAATTGGATTTGGGCACT
>JAOZSB010000486.1 GCA_029939895.1 Desulfobacterales bacterium | reverse complement strand
TGAGCTGACCCTGCATCTGCCTGCAATACAGCGCAAATATGCAGAGATGCTGCGAACCAATTTAGAAAATATTGCATCTCCATTTGTCAGCCATCTGTCGAAAACCTTTTTATCGCTGACATCTACGGAGATCGCTATCTGCAACATGATTCGCAATGGCATGCAGACCAAGGAAATAGCTGAAATTCGCAGAGTATCAGCCGGGACAATCAACCGCCACCGGGAACATATACGGCGCAAGCTGAAGATTACCAACAGCGACGTTAACCTTACAACCTATTTGCAGTCAAACATGAACCAGTAAGCAACGCCCTCTACTGCAATACGATTTCAACACGACGATTCATCTTGCGCCCGGACTCTCTTGCATTACTGGCAACCGGACACAGGGAGGCGACTCCTTCGGCCCTTAGCTGGTGCGGGCTTACGCTGTACTTTGTAACAAGAATCCCCATGACCGTTTCTGCACGATTTTTGGAAAGGGTGACATTGCCGGCATAGTTTCCAGCGTTGTCAGTATGGCCGACAATAAAGAACTTCACGTCTTTATGGGTGTTCAGGTAGCTTGCGATGATCTTTAAAGCTGCGCCCGAACCTGTCTTGATTGTATGTTTTCCAGTGTCAAAATAGATGTCGTATATGGCAATGTGGCCCTTCAGCGCAAGGCCCTTTGAGATTTTGTCGAGGGTGACAAGGCCTGTTTTTGCAGCACCGACCTCTATTACATCCTGTGTGATAAGGGTTGATTTACCGTTTTCGATAGCATAGACCGTGATAAATACATCAACGCCATCAACATTACCGCTGCCGGCTATAAAGGATTGCTTGCTTTTCTCGCGTGGGATTTGTATGCCCAGCCCAAACCTGCCGTTGTTGATTCCGTTCCAGTAGCCTCCGGTGTCGTAATATTTTTCTTTCCAGTCCTGAGATCGCCTGCCAACGCCTAACTGCTCATTTGCAAGGGCAATCAGAGCCTTAAACCCAGAGTCCTTAAATGCTTTTTTGTAGTTTGAAAGTAAAAATTCTGGATTGTTTTCTGCCGAGGTAGTGTACTGGATGCGAGTTATTTTTCCTTCCAGGGCCTGGGGTTTTTTAAAATTTAGTTTTCCATCGGCTATGGGCAGCCGGTAGGTTCCCCATTGTGTTTCCTGGTAAAATTCTATGGCAGAGCCTTTGAACCGGCCTATCAGGGGATGATCTTTACTTCCTGCAACATCGGGTTTTGCCTGGGCAGCAGCACCTTTGGTTGTTTTAATGGCTGCTGTAAATGCTTTTTTATTTATTGAAACAAGCCCTGTTTTTGCTGCACCTGCCTCAATTATATCCTGTGTTATCAGGGTGTATGCTCCATTATCAATGGTATAGACTGCAACATAAATATCCACGCCTTCAATATTGCCAGAGCAGGCAATAAAGGACTGCTTGTCTTTCCATGATGGGATTTTTATACCCAGGCCGAATTTTCCATTGTTGATTCCCTTCCAGTAACCACCTGCATCGTAATATTTTTCTTTCCAATCCTGAGATCGTTTTCCTACGCCTAATTGCTCGTTTGCAATGGCAGTTAGAACTGTAAAGCCTGAATCTGTAAAAGCCTTTTTATAGTTTGCTAAAACAAATTCTGGATTGCTTTCCTTTGAAGCTGAATATTGAATCCTGGTTATTTTCCCGGTTAACTCCTTTGGTTTTCCAAATTCGAGTTTTCCTTCAGCATTTACAGGGAGCTTGTAGGTTCCAAATTTTGTTTCCTTATAAAATTCAATAACAGACTCGCTGAACCGTTTTATAAGCGGGTGATCTTTGCTTCCGGCGAGATCCTGTTTTGCCTGGGAAAAAACTGTATTTGAAAATACAATAGTAAACAGACAGATCTGCACTACAATTTTTAATGCTGTTAAACCACGATTCATTTAGTGTCTCCTATCAAAATTTTTTGTCATTATTTCTGAAATCAAGGGGGTTACGTCATTATTTGACTGCAAAAAGCTCAACAGCTAATAAAGATTTTTTATCCACTCTTTAAAACGATTTACTGGTTTGGGCTCTTGATTTACTTCTTCTTCAATTGCAGCAATATTATAATAATGTGAACCCTTACCAAGTTCTTCTGCTAAATTCAGCTTCACCGGGTCTGATTGATCAGGAAATCGAAAAATGAAAATACTACCCGTTGTTAAGTCAAAAACATTCGAGTATCTTGTTGCATATTTTCCCTTTTGAATTGCTTTTTGCAGCATCATGGAAGCATTAGTTAATGCAGGTTCCGGGGAAGCGTTTAGTGATTTCTGTATCTTTTTAATCCCATATCCAAAGCCATGAGATTTTTTTGATAATTTGATGTCCAGTATTCCATCCCCGGCACCAATAATAGCAGACTTTCCAGTACGATCTGCTACTAAAATCTTTGCATAGGAAAAACCAGGTTCCCAATAATTTTTAAAAAAATTTATTGCTTCTTCTACATTTGCCGATGATTCGAGCATTCGTTCTGATGGATTTCCATTCACTTTCTTAAACCTGGAATCATACTCCCATTTTCCTTTAAATCCCGCAACCCAGTCATAAGATAAACCCTTAGTATTAAGGCCACCCTGCCCCCATTGATTTGAAAAGCCGACATAGGCACAACCGTATGTTTTATTATCCTTTGAAGAACTCTGCCTGGCAGGAACAAACCAGATTCTTACGTTTGAGTCTTTCCAGTCTTCATTATTACAGAATAAAACACGATTTGAGTTTGTCAGCGTAAAGACGGTGCAGGCATAAACAGGCACACACATGATAAGGAAACAAGCCATGCCTGCGGTCATGTATTTAAAGGATGATTTCATAATTTAGCTCCAGCGAGTTTCATGATAGTAATACACAGTACCAGCGCCACGGCAACATTGCTCTTTTCTAGTTTCGATAACCTAAAAATGACCCACTTGGGGTCAAAACGATAACGTAA
>JAOZSB010000485.1 GCA_029939895.1 Desulfobacterales bacterium | reverse complement strand
GCGTACTCGGTTGTACGCTGAGGATTATGTTTTTTTCCAACGAAGAGCTTGAGTGCGAAGGCAGTTTTCATTCTGGCACATCGACAAAATTAAGGCGGAAAAACAGCATAACCGCAGGCGTACTCGGTTGTACGCTGAGGATTATGTTTTTTTCCAACGAAGAGCTTGAGTGTGAAGGCAGTTTTCATTCTGGCACACCGACTAATTTAAGTATGGAAACTAATAACCAATGAATCCCTCTTTACCAGACTGGGAATTTGATGATGAATTTGATGGCGGTGAGGAAACCTGCGGTCGGGTCATTGTTAATCTCTACCTGTATCTGCGTGACCAGAAACCTGGAACCAGGGTTCTTGTCATCTCCAGGGATCCTGGCGCTCCGGTGGAAATTCCCGCCTGGTGCAGGATGACAAAAAACCGATTGATACAGGTGCAGCATCCCTATTATTTAATTATTTTTAAGCCACAACAATATCAGGAGTAAAACATGAGCAACACCTTTTGTGTAACCATAACCCATTGTAAAACAGACCCGGATAAAGCCACCCTTGGTTTTGTCGTTGCCAATGCAGCACAGGGAAGTGAAAAAGAAACCCTGGTTTTTTTAAGTTCTGACGGTGTTTTTTGCGCTGTTCCAGAAGAGATTGCAAAGGTGGATGAAGGCACTCCCTTTGCCCCTCTCAAGGATCTGATCGACAAGTTCATCAAGGCTGGCGGAAAAATATATGTCTGCACGCCCTGCATGAAAAAAAGAAATATAAGCGAAGACAATATAGTTGAAGGAGCTACTCCTGCTGGCGGTGCAGCCCTGGTGGAATGGCTGTCAAACGGGTCACCCTGCGTGGCATATTAGGCATGGCAAACTGGAGCCGCATTCATGAAAATTGATTTAAAATCCATAAAACCAGACATTGTATTTGACGGTGGCGACCTGGACTGCGGCTCCGGCCTTATCCTCCTTATTCGGGAAAACATGCTCACGGTTCCTGAAAACGGTATCCTGGAAATGAAAAGCCGGGAGCCGACCGTTGGGGTTGACCTCCCGCCCTGGTGTAGGATGTCGGGACACCTTTATCTTGGACTGATTGAGGGTGATGGACATACCCGTTATTTTGTTCAAAAGGGAGATTCGCAGCAGGAAAGTGAGGCCCTTGAAAATGATAAAAACAGGGCCAGGGATTACCAGTGGCGGCTCCGGGCCAGATCCACGGGCCATTTGAAAACCACGATCTACACCAGAAACTTCTCCTATAACATTGGGCAGGCTGCAAGTTTTGAAGAAAAGGATTCCCACCCGTGCGCCCTGGAATATCTATTTGGTGCGCTTGCTGGTTCTTTAAGCACAGGCTTTGCAACGCAATGCGCCAGGGGCGGCCTTGAGGTCGATGATATTGAAATATCCCTGACTGGAACGCTCAATAATATTCTGGCCCACATGGGTCTTGAGGAGGGTGATCCCTCTGTAAAAGAAATCCAGGTTAAATGCTTTGCCTCCACCTTTGATGACGAGGGCAAGGTAGCAGCAGCATGGCAGAAAACCATTGAACGCTCGCCCATTTCAGCAACACTGAGCAAAGCAGCGACCATCGACTACAGGCTGGTATTTGTATAATGACTAACACAAGTTTTCTAACAACACAGGTTGGTTCCTGGCCCAGATCAAGGCTGATGCTGAAAATGCTCAGGGGGTATCAAAAGGGGCGGGTCAGCCGCAGTGAATTCACAGCCGTTGCAGAGGATGAAATCCGCAGAACAGTAGCCCTCCAGGAAAAGGCGGGCCTTGACATCCTGGTGGATGGGGAGCATCGCCGGGAAAGTTTTTATGCTTTTATTACCGACAAGGTGGCTGGTACACAACTCATGTCCCTTGCTGATATGCTTGACTTTGTGGACGATAAATCTGAATTTGAAGAAATGCTCAGAACAATGGACATGCCTGCTTCTGCGGTAAAAAACCCAACCTGCATCGGCAAGCTGTCACGCAGGGAATCGCTTGCTGGTGAAGACCTGAATTTTTTAAAAACCCTTACAAACAAGCCCGTAAAAATCACCCTTCCCGGCCCCTATCTGCTTACACGCTCAATGTGGGTTGGTGCACTTACAAAAAAAGCCTATCGCAGCCATAAAGCAATGGCAGATGATATTGTAAAAATTTTACGTGAAGAGCTGATCGAACTCCGGGATGCTGGCTGTGAGTTTGTCCAGTTTGATGAGCCTGTTCTCACGGAAGTGGTCATGTCCGAAGACTGCGACCGCCGGACATTCATGTGAGCTACCCTGGCGACCCGCCGTGATGCGGGTAAGGAGCTTTTGTTTGCAGCAGATCTTATCAACCGCATAATCAAAGGAATCGACGGAATCAGGATAGGTGTTCATGTTTGCCGGGGCAACTGGAGCAAGCAGGAAGATGTTTTGCTCTCTGGTGATTATGCCCGATTGATGCCGGCACTGGAGCGAATGAATATCACCCAGTTTGTGCTGGAGTATGCCACGCCAAGGGCCGGGGACATTGATGTGGTCGGCAGGCAGCTTTCTGACCGTGAGCTGGGACTGGGCGTAGTTAACCCAAGAACCGACGAGGTTGAGTCTGTGGATCTGATAACTGCCAAAGCTGAAAAAGCACTTGAGTTTTACCGCCCGGAACAGCTTTTTTTGAACACAGACTGCGGGTTTGCATGTTTTTCAAGCCGCTCTGTAAATGTGGAACAGGTTGCCTATAAAAAACTTTGCGCCATTGTTGAAGCATCCAGATTCCTGAGAAAAAAATACTGCAAATAGCAGTTCAAGCCTGTCATCCCATACCTTTAACACCAACCCCCCATGCAGAAAATCCATGCCTTGCTCTCGGAGTATGCGATATTAAAAAAACAGATGAGATTATTGACATTATTAAAGAATTCCGATATGTTATTTTAAAATCTTGATTTGTTACACTTTTTGTAAAGTATAATAAAACT
>JAOZSB010000484.1 GCA_029939895.1 Desulfobacterales bacterium | reverse complement strand
AAATTACAGCACGTTGGGTGCTATTCTAAAAAGTTAAACGGGACACTACTGAAGTTAAACTATTTTTTTTCATACCTTGCAAAAGGTATTTGGGTTTATCTGCCTTTTTTAAATTAAGATAAAAAGTTATAGGAAAAACAAAATGGACAACAGGGTAAAAGCAGTAGTAGCACTAACAATCGGGTGTATCATAGGTTTCTTTATATACATAAGCGGGGCCGAGGAAAAAGATCAGACTAGAAAAGCTCTGAAATTTGCGATAATGGAAAAAGAAACCCTTAAAAAAAACATGGACATACTTGAAGAAAGGGTAAACAGCCTCCAGAGGAGAATCGACCTTGAAAAAGAACAGGTTGTCCCCAAAGAAAAGCTGAAACAGGCCTTTGGTGAAAAACCAAAACCCCAGAGAACCGCCAGACAAAAACCAACCTGTGATGAAATTGATGCTAAAATCATCACCTTTTTCAAATACCTCGACAACAAGAAATATATTCAGGAGCGCAATCTCAAAAACGGCATTGAGGGTAAGTTCATGTCCACGCTGCAAAAGCTGTCTGAAAAACCGCCAATTGTTACCGGCGAGATGAACGACCTTTTTGCCCTGGTATCTAATGTTGCTCATTTCTGCCGGGTGCTGGGCAGTGAGGACATCATACTCATCAAGGACGTGATGAAAAACGATGCAGACCTTGTTGAGTCGGCCATGGGTGCTATTTTTGACTGGATGACCGCAGAACATATATGCGGCAAGGCCTTTGAAGGCACTCCGGGCCTTGAAGTAATGTATGGGTACTCTGGTTTTTTTCTAAACTCCCTGGGAGGCAGAAGCTATCTCCTGAGAAGGGATTCAAGGGTCAGAATGCTCACGATCTACTACAGCATTCTTGTGCTTGACCTTGCAAATGACCAGGGGCTGAATCAGGACGGGCTTGACATCAGGTCGCATATTGATTTCTGCCTTTATGATCTTCTAAGTCAAAAGGGGTTGCTGCACAAGAATATATACATCAAGAGGCTTGGAAAACTAAAGGAGAAGTACTCTTCATTAAATTAAACAATTAAAAGCATTCCATCAAAACATTGATTACAAAACAGAGAAGCCTGGATAAAGGAACACATGAAAACTGATTTAAAAGGAGAACAACCACCGCCAAAGCCGATTTCATACAGCAATGATGAGCCTGGACCTGTTACACCGGTGGATATTCAGGCCTTTGACGGCATTCTTGACATACTGCTGAAAATATCTTCTGTTGACTTCTCCCACTACCGCCGCACAACTGTTTTGCGACGCATGTCAAGGCGGATGCATGAATGCAGACAGGACACCTTTGCATCATACCATGAGTTTTTACAAAAAAACTCTCATGAGGTTGATCTGCTCTATGATGACCTTTTGCTTTCATATACTTTTTTCTTTAGAGACAAACATATTTTTGAAACATTAAAGGAAAAGGTTTTTCCCTGCCTGGAACAGGGACGGTCAGTAAAGAACCCCATTCGAATCTGGGTTCCAGGATGTTCAACCGGTGAAGAGGTTTTTTCTCTGGCTATCAGCCTTTACGAGTTTCTTGAAGAAAAAAAATCAACGACTCCTGTTCAATTTTTTGGGACAGACCTGGTCGGGCGGCATATTACAAAAGCACGCCAGGGGGTTTTCCCGGACAAAATTCGCACCGAGGTTTCCGAAGAACGCCTTGAACGCTTCTTTGACAAGACCAGTGAAGGGTTTAAGGTTATTAATCATATTAGAGAAATGTGCGTATTTGCAGTCCAGGATATTACCCAGGACCCGCCATTTCCAGACATTGACCTGATTAGCTGCCGCAATATGCTTATTTATTTTGACAATTGCTTTCAGGAAAAGGTCATCCCTTTTTTCCATTTTTCTCTTAAGCAAGATGGATTTCTATTGCTTGGATCATCCGAGACAATGGGCAGGTTTCCACAGTATTTCAATTCTCTGGATATGAAGACAAACCTGTATACAAAGCGTATTTTCAGCTCCAGACCTGAGTATCACTTCCCTGTCAGGCATGGTTCTTCAAAAACTAATAATATATCAGCAAATCAACTTATCGATTCAACAGGAAGCACAGACCATACAAAAATCACAGGCCAGGTAAATGACATTCTGCTTGAGACCTATGCCCCTCCTGGTGTGCTGGTTGACAGCCAGATGCAGATACGTCAATTTTTTGGACACACATACCCATACCTGGAGCCGGCAAGCGGCGAGGCAAGCTTAAAGCTTTCCAAAATGATTGCTCATGGCCTGGTGTCTGACCTGTATCTGGCAATAGAAACAGCAAAAAAAAATAATGCCAGAATAAGAAAAACAAATATCAGTTTCAAGCACAGGGACCAGGTTGGTACAATTGATCTTTGCGCTATCCCTGTTTTTGATGAATCAACAAAAGAAACAAGCTTTCTCATTCTTTTTGAAAAAGCTGCTGCTCAACAGGCTTCCAGCCAGACAGGCACTAATGATACAGATCAGACCCATGATGAAATTCAACATCTGAAAACCGAACTCCAGGCAACAAAGGAGTCTTTGCAGTCAATTATCGATGAGAAAAATGAAGTCAACCAGGCCATGTGGGCTTCCAATGAAGAAGTACTTTCAACCAATGAAGAGTTGCAGAGTGTTAATGAAGAAATGGAAGCAGCCAAGGAAGAGCTGGAATCCGGCAATGAAGAACTGACCGTACTAAACGAAGAACTTCAGGCAAAAAACTTACTTCTCGAAAAACAGGCCATTGAGCTTTACCGCATGGCAACTGTTATAAAAAACTCCAATGATGCTGTAATGCTTTTCAATCTTGAAGGCATCATTATTGCCTGGAATAACGGTGCAACAAAAATGTACGGCTACACTGAAAAAGAAGCACTTGGATTAAGTGCTGAAAAACTTGCCCCGGAAGACAAAAAATCAGAAGCAATAAATTTTATACATGAACT
>JAOZSB010000139.1 GCA_029939895.1 Desulfobacterales bacterium | reverse complement strand
CTTGGGCAACAGCAACCGTATTACCGGTTATTGCCTGGCCCCTGGCACTCTTTTTGAACACAAGGTTCCTTGTTGTCATCCTGGTTGAAGCTGGTATTGTCTTTTTTACGGTCTGAATATTTTGACCGTACGGCATGGCTTCATAATCCTCTGGAAGCCCAACCGTAACTGCTTTATCAGGCCATGCCGGACTTGTATCCTCATCAAGCACATAAAAATCCTTTATAACATCAATCAGATCAAGGTCAGGTTTTTCTTCATCACTTACTTTGGTCATTGCCCGCATTATCTCAACCTGTTTTAATGATGGGTTAGATACGATAATTTCAACGTCTGTCTTTGTTTCAATGCCTGAATCACTGATTGAAGATTGGACATAACATCCTTTTGCATTATTCCACTCAACTCCGCCAAAGGGATGGGGGACAAGAACAGGTTTGCCACCATTCCCAAAACACGGGTGATCCGGGGCCTGCCATGTTGCCATGACTTCTTTTGTAGCCTTGTTCCTTAAAATAAAAATCCAGAATACTTCACCCGAAGATGTAACGTATCTCTGCTGTGCATATGCTGTACCCTCCGCATCTTTATACAATGATATTCTTGTAACATAAGCTGTTGTCCCTCCGTGATGATAGCAAATCCTTGATCGTATATTTGTATTTGTTAAACCGCTGGTAATTTTAATTTGCGGATAGAAACCATATTCACCCCCTGGCAATGTAAGGGCCGTCCATAAGTCATTAGAAGATGTGTTGACGCTTCCTGTGGATGTCTTGAGTTTGGCCTGGGAAATAGTACCGTCACCTGGGGCTGCTCCATCCGACCATGAAACATCTGTCCCGTCTGATGTCAGCACCTGACCAGCTGTCCCTGCTCCCAAACGTGCTGTATCATTGAGTGCATCACGGATAGCAATATCACCCCTTGTGGTCATAACAGCCTCCTGGGCATCAAGGGTTGTTCTGGCGGTTTCGGCATCTGCATCATCAATTAAGGTTTTGCCAAAGGCTGAAACCGTCAATTCTAATGTAGCAAGTGCTGCTGCTGCGTCTGCATCATCAATTAAGGTTTCCCCAAAGGCTGAAACCGTCAATGCTCCTATCTCTGCCAGAGAGACATTAGACAAGGTATCATCAGACTGCCACTGCATAACCTTGTCAGTTTCCGGATCAGGCATGATAATGCTGGAATAAGGTGAACCAACACTCAAGGACAAAGTCCTGCCCAGTTTTTCAGCAAGCTGCTTGACCTGCATCACGATTTTATCTAATGCATCCTCGTGGCTCGTGGCTGGGAAAGCATCGTTTTCTGTGTAATCTGTGGTTTGCGAGTATGGAATATTTCCAATTATTACAACCTGCGCCCCAGAGACCGGATAATGCCCTGCAAGAAATGTGATGTTGCCCCCCTCGTCTTCCCCAACCCCTGACACAGAATAATCGGTGTCCTTTGTTTTCAAATCGCCGTCCACATAAACTGCCGCATGGTCAGAATCGAGAATTCTAAATGTGTATGGAAATGGCCCTTCGGTTCCATCGCCTGTATAAACGTCCTTTGCCGTTGTGCTTGATACTGTCATAATTGTCTCCTTGGTTAATAATTTAATAAAAAAATCCGTTTCTGTTTCATAAATAATAACATGGGGTTTTTTACTAAATGGAAGGAAGAACAAAAAAGGAACATAATGGAATATTGAAGGCGCACCTTTACTATTGACATACTTTTTTATAGAAATTTTGTGGTTAATGACAACTATTTTTAAGCACAAAAATAGCCGATACCAACCACGGGCATTCCGGCTGGGGATTTTTTTTATTTGTGGTTTTACAAGGGGTTCTTTATATGAAAGTCCGTTTTTCCAGCAAAGCATAAAAAAATATAAAGAAAGACTGAAGTTGTATTACTTAGTTCCAGCAGAAAAGTGTTCCAGAAATTTGCTTTGAAATCTCATTAAAATTATCATTGGAAGAGTTTCTATTAAATGCTAAAACCACTTGATATTCATAATAATTCTGCTTTTGTCAATCCTATCCCTGAAGCCCATGACCGTCTCAACCATTTCCGCAAGCACATCATCTGTTAAAAAATTAGGTTCAAGCCCAAGCTCAATCAGTCCTGTGTGTTTTGGGTTGTAGTAATGCTCCTCGGCTTCAATCCGGGGGTTTTCCATATGATTGATTTCAACATCAAGGTTCAGATCATTTCCGACCCGTTGAACTTTCTCTGCAAGTTCTTTAATTGAAAAAGTTTCTGTAAACTGATTAAATATCCTCAACTCACCTTTATCGGCTGGATTTTCTATAGAAAGCCGGACGCAATTTAAAGTGTCCTTAATATTTAAAAAACCCCTTGTCTGTCCACCTTTACCAAAAACCGTTAATGGAAATCCGCACACAGCCTGAACGATAAACCTGTTTAACACCGTCCCAAAAATTTCGTCATAATTAAAAAATTGATAAAGCCGTGGCTCGCCTTTGTTTTCATCGGTCTCAAGTCCGTAAACAGGCCCCTGCATCAGATCCGTAACCCTCAGCTTCCACATGCGAACATAAAACCACATAAGATCCGTGTCCATAATCTTAGTAGTATGATAAAGGCTTCCTCCCTGTCGGGGATATAAAAATTTGTGCGCTCTGCCGTTGTGTTCAACATCAAGCCACCCTTCTTCAATGTCGATGTTGGGTGTACCATATTCTCCCATTGTCCCAAGCTTGACAATATGGGCCTCTGGACAAAACTCCCTTGTTGCAAAAATTACATTTGCAGTAACCATGAGGTTGTTTGAAATCGTCAATGATGCAGCACGTCTGTTAAGCATGGAATATGGTGCAGAAGGCTGTTCTGCATAGTGGATTATCGCTTCCGGTGAAAAACTCTTGAAGACTTCTTCCACAAAGCTCCACTGGGTAAGGTCTCCTATGAAACTTTTTACTTCATGTCCTGATTTTTTCTTCCATATTTTAATCCTGTCATGGAGGTTCGGAGCCTCAAAAAGCGGCTCTGCATTTGTTTCGCGACAAATATTTCTCCGAAAGTAATTGTCCGCAACCCCAACTTCATGGCCCGCGGCTGAAAGGTTCATCGCCGTTGGCCACCCAAGGTAACCGTCACCGCCCAAAATAAGTATCCGCATTGATGCTACTCCTGTCCATTTTTTCATACAATCAGGTTTATTTTAATTAGATTTTTACCGGTGCTAGTGGTCATTGTCGTATTTAAGAAGATTATTCTTATAAAGAAAAACCTTTAGCTTATCCTTTGTCATTGGTTCAATGATTTCTGAATTATATGGTTTGTCAATTCCCGATGTAACCGAACCCATGTAAGTATAATCGGTTCCTCTATAGACACTGCCAAAGACAGGAAGCACAACATAAAACCTTTCCAACTCCATAGTACGTCTTGTCTCCTCTGAATTCATCAACTCCTCGTACATCTTTTCACCAGGCTTGTTTCCTATTACTTCAATCTTGATATCCCCAGGATCAAACCCACACACAGGTGCAAGCTCCTCTATCATAACCTCTGCAAGATCTTTTATTCTTATCACCGGCATTTTTGTAATAAAAACTTCACCGCCATTGGCTAAAAATGCAGATTCTATTACCAGACTTACAGCCTGGTTAAGGCTCATGATAAACCGGGTCATTTCAGGATCTGTAAGAGTAACAGGGCCCTTGTTTTTTATCTGTTCCTTAAATATTGCAATAACAGAACCACGGGAACCCAATACATTGCCGAACCTTGTCGAGGCGAGGATGGGGTGGGAGTCCATCAAATTATTGTTAGCTGCCGTCATGATTTTTTCGCCCATCAGTTTTGATGTCCCCATGACGTTAGTCGGATTAACGGCCTTGTCTGAACTTGTAAAAATAACCGTCCCAACTTTATTTTCCACAGCAGATGCGATTATATTATTAACTCCCATAATATTTGTTTGAACCGCTTCAAAGGGAGAGCGTTCACAAAGGGATACATGCTTAAAGGCTGCTGTATGAAAAACAATATCAATATTTTCCATGAGTTCATTGAGCTTGTGCCTGTCCCGAACGTCGGCAAGAAAAAACCGGCCCCTTTTATTTTTTAAATATTCATGCTCCAGAAAAAAAAGCTCGCTTTCGTTGTTGTCAGCACAGACAATTTCACTGGTTTCAAAGTTCTCAAAAAGGAGCCTTGTAAGTTTTTTCCCAACTGTGCCGCATGCGCCAGTAACCAGCACATTCTTGCCATTGTAAAAAGTATCTAATCCACTCATTTTTTAATAAAATCCTGTGTTAGTTTATATAAAATATTCAGTATGACGCTAATATTACAAAGACTTTCATGTTTCGTTGTGGGCTGTAAATCAATAAATTGTTTGCCCATGGAAGCTTGTATGTTCTAATTTAAATTTCATTTTGCAAAATTAAATAACTTGTCGCTTTTATCAAACTTAATACTTTTTAAAGGGTATTGCAATCCCAAAAATTACACTGGAACATGTGCCTTAAACACTTAAATGTCTGTCCTGGGCATTGGTACTTCATGAGTTTGAAATGGTTTAAAAGTTAAAAAAAAAATCAACACTCATTTTTATTCTTTTACGCCTAAAAATTTAAATACTACATAATTTTCATTCGAGCAAACAAGCTGAAACAGTTCAGGGCTGTTTATCAGTGTTTTTGTATTTTTATCCCGATTGCAAACCATGTAGGAAAGTTCTTCCTTAATAAGTATTTCAATTAAATCATCCAACAAAATATTATGGATTGAATTTGTTTTAAAGTAGTTCAATCCTGATAAGTACTCTCTTCCTGTAAAAATTCGATTTGAAAAATTTTTGCCAAACAATCCATAGAGCAGCAAGGAGCGTCCACCGCTAAAAAAACCGATTTTTTGATTTTCAATATTTTCAAAAGCACACTTGTAAATTTCAGGAGAATTTTCATTTCTGCACCCTGCCCATCCAGGAAAACCATCAGGGTGGCTATAGTTATGACCCTGAATCAGCAGACATGATAATATCAGTAATATAAAGGCTTTGTTAATGTGCCTGAAGTTAAAGACAACTGGTATTGTTTTTGATTCTACATAATACTTTTGCTTAATTGCACTAGTAAAAATATTTAATACCGTAATTATCAGTATAAAGAAAACAGGGAACAGGGACAGTGAATGTCTAAGGTGAATTTTTGGCCACCATACAGCTGTTGGCGTTAATGCCAGGGCCAATATATTGCCCCATACAAGTAAATAAGCCATTTTGTGTTTAAAGCTGAATCGACTCCAGCCTGCCAGCAATAATAATAAAATTGCGACAATACTCACCAGAGTTATGGTTGAGGAGTTCCAACTGAACATTATTACTTTTAATGAATGTGGCGTGTGTTCGGGAAACAAGGTTTTGTAAATTGGATTTTTGGGATTAAAAAGATTATATAAAATTATTGTTTCAAATCCTATGTCTGCGTGGGTAGCACTTCTCCCAATGAGTAACCTGAGGTACCACACCGATGATAAAAAAACTGAAAAAACAGGTGCAAATAGAAAAGAGTATGAAAGTCGGTTTCTGTATATGTATAAACAGAAAACAGCAGTTAAGCAGAATGCATAGATAAGCCCCTGGGGTTTAACCGATACCATTAGATGCAAGGCTAAAGAAAACAGCAGTAATTTTTTATCATACCATTTTTTTGGATTTGCATCATTGATAAAATCAAAAAAGAAGAAGCTTGCAATAACACTATAAGTCATTACTGGTAAATCTGTTTTTCCGAATGGCTGATATATGGATCGCAGCAAGGTTGGGAAAAATAGCAGGCAGGCAAGTAAACAGAAATATGAGAGCGCAGAAAATATATCGATTGTATTGTTTTGCTCACCAAGTAATTTTTTCAGCAAACCACAGGAGAAAAACAGTAATAAAAATAAATAGTAGTAATGGAACAATCCGACAAGTGCTTCATTTTTTAAAAACAGAATACCCCAAGCCTGTATCATTTCATATCCAAGCAAATTGCTGGAATAAAAATAATTTACTGACCATGCTGTACCAGTTTGAATAATATTGATCAGCATTGGATAGCTTGTCTTAACAGCATCCAGATTAAAGGGGTGTATGTTTACAATATGGTACCAGACTGTATTTATCAGGAAATCGAGGCTGCAAAAGAATATAACAGAGCCTGCAAGGGCTGCAGTAATCGTCTCTGTTTTAAAAAATCTTGTTTTAAGGTTAATAGTGAAAGGTTCATAAATTGTTATATTATGATGATGTTTGCGATATAAAAGCAGTGATGCAAAAAAAATGATTAATGATAAAGTGACAATTGAATTGATTGATAAAATCCCAATCGCACATGTAATTGCAGGAATCAGATACAGGAAAAACAGACCCAGGAGATTCAGGGAAACAAATCTGCCATCAAAGTAAATTCGGTTTAAAATATAGGCAGATGAGAAAACAATAGACAAAAGGAATATTAAAAATAGAGGATTTGTCATGCAGTTATTCAGCTCCGTTGGATTTGTTAATGATTATGCCCACAATGCGAACACAAAAAACCTTTTGGCCAACGCAGTATAAAAAGATAGTTAATACAGTCTGTTTCAGTTTTAAGCTATTGGTCAAATTCAGTTTGATTCTTCGGAAAATTATCCGTAATAATAAAATCGTTCATAATTGGCCGGCCTTTTTTTATTTCTGAGGCCATACTCTCAAAGAGCTGTAACAGATATGGTCACACACTTTCAATTAACTGGAGCTTAGTGCATAAGCAGATAAATTTATTTAGTCCCTTTATATTTTTTTGGACAGCAGTTTGATAAATCAGCTTACCCAAAGCTGTTTATGTACATAACAAATAAAAGGCCAAATGCAAACAAGTTTTTTATCAATATAAACAATGCTGGCGCGCATGTTTTTGAGGAATAAGCACATGCCCCAAAGAGAATCAGGCCCAAGGTTTTGTGGCAATTGAAGTACTAAAACAGTTTTTTAAAAACTTTTTCAAATCCTGGCTGCGCACCGTTAAAAAATGCTTGATGGCCATTTACGTTCCAATGCATATCGCCCAGCGGACAATAAAGTTCTTCATTTGTGTTTTTATAATGGTTTGCCATTTGACGGGTCGGGTCAATAAGTATAATGTTTTGTTTTTCACAATAATCACCGATTCTATTATTTGGCAGATCCAGATTAAAACATTCCTTTCGCAATCCATATTGCTTTACAGTAACATCCCAGTCTATTGGCTGTATTTGAAATCGCTGGGGAAAAATCATGGCAATAAAAATAATTTTCCTTTCATCGCAAATCTTTTGAAATTGGGTCAAAATTGAAAAAAACCTTTTATACCCCTGGTCAACCAAATCTGGTGATGGATCAATATAAAACCCTATTCCGTTGACCGGGTCGAATAATCGTGGATCACGAACATTTCCATGCCAGCTGATAATTTCCCTTCTGGGATTAAATATACGGCGAACTATTTTGGAATGCCGCCAAACATAACCGATTCCTCGCTTTGCTTCATTAAAATAACTTCTATCCTGAAGGCACTGATCTGGAAATCCAAAGTATTCAAGCCCCTGATTCCGAAACCCCCTATATTTCGAATCCAACGCCACAAAAGTTTGTGCGATATCATTTCCAAGTGTGATTCCCAATAGAACAACATGCGGATTAAACTCAACACCGGATGATTTAAAATATTTTAAACCAAATACAGGGCTCTCAATTTGTGAAATAAGTACTTCTGCCTTCCCATATTTTTTTTGCAGCATTTTTTCAAGGAGGTATGAATAAGTCTCGGTTTGGCCAACTCTGTATCCTGCTGCAAATGAATCACCTATTGAAAGCACACGGACAACTCCATCGGCAGGCTTTTTGTCAAAGTCACGCTCATTTCTAAACCCGTCATTGTTAGTTACCCACAGCACATCTTCACCGGAACAACCAATCAATAATTCCCTGAAATTCTTTTTCATTCGCCCACCAGGGTTAATCTGCTTGGCACCGGTGTTTTTGTAATCTAAAACTTTTGAACGGGCATTTTTTTCATAATACCGAAGGGCAAATTCAAGGGAAACAATCCCTGTAGCCATAATAAATGTAAAAATAAATATGCCAATGCTTCGCCATAATTTTGATTCGTACTTTTTGGGATCCAATTTTGGGTTGACTCCATAGAAATTGATGAATATTTACTTATCTGACTGTACTCTTTGAAGGTCACACATAACAATAATGTAGTCAAGAAAAAAATAGGTCCCTTTCTTAAGAGTGGATCATAGCCATTAAAGGAGGTGTTCGATGCAACAGAGAAAGAGAAAACTTGTTTTTGATTCATTGCTTATGGGTGCGTGACATCGTAATCCTGAGTCAGGATTGGTTGATGTGGTAAAGTAAAAATGGACAGTTTATTTGCTACAACTAAGGACATTTTATCTGCTACTGACAAACAATGATTATTCACTTTAACAGAACAAATAAAACAGGAAATTAATCAGCTATAGCTGTCTGAGAAGCTAATACTAATTGAGGATGCAGGAATTCTATTGCTCTCGTAAATAAAGAGTTAACAATGCCTGAATGGCAAAAACAGGAGCTTGGTCAAAGACATTAATATTCAAGCGGCAATGAAACTGTTTTTCCATCCCTTGCAGACAGGTAGGCTGCAATAATTACTTCAAGGGATTTCAAGCCTTCCCGTCCGTCTGTTTCTGGCTCGGCATCACCTCGGAGTACATCTATTATATTTTTATAGTAAAGGGGATGACCAAATCCATAAACAGAAGTAGTTTGATAATTTGCATCTTCTACTTGTTTATCATAATCTTTTATTTCATCAAACTCCCAGCGCTGAATATCGTTAACAGCAACACCGCCGATGCGGGCTGTTCCCTTTTCTCCAATAATTGTAATGGAGCCTTCCAGGTTCTTTGGATAGGTAAGCATAGTGACTGCCATTGAGCCTAAGGCACCATTTCGCCACCTGACATTCATAACCCCGGTATCTTCAACTTCGATATCCCGATCCAGAGTTCCAGTCATTGCCTGAATATCTGCGATTGGACCGACCATCCACTCCAGGAGATCAATATAATGGCTAGCCTGATTCATAAATGCACCGCCATCAAGCTCCCATGTTCCGCGCCATTTTGCACTGTCGTAGTATTCCTGCGGACGTGTCCAGAATACATTAAGATGAACCATAAATATTCTGCCAAACCGTTTTTCATCAATCGCTCTCTTTAAAAGCTGAAGAGTCGAATTTCTCCTGTTCTGTTTTACTACAAACAGGCGAATACCTGCATCATCACAGGCCTTTACCATATCCAGGGCATCCCTCCACCGTGTTGCCATTGGTTTTTCAGTTATCACATGTATGCCTGCCCTTGCGGCCAGTATGGCCTGCTGCGAATGGAAACCGCTTGGTGTACATATAGAAACAGCATCAAGGTCATCCATCTTGAGAAGATCCTCCACACGGGCAAATGTCGCTACATTATACTTCTCCCCTGCCTGCCGAAGAATTTCAGTGTCTGAATCGCAAACTGCGACCAGCTCCATGTTATCCTGATGTTTTTCTAATGCCAGAAAATGGTTATTAGATATCCTTCCACATCCGATAATTCCGATTCTAATTTTTCGATTTACAATTTTTTTAGACACTTGATGCTCCCAAGTTGTTTAACACTCATTTATATGAAAGTAATAATAAAATGTTACAATTCTTTCATATTTTGCCTAAGGCCAGCATATAAACTCATAAATTGGTCTGCCCATGGCAGTTAGACAAGCTTTGATAAATTATCACCATCAAGAACATACTTTTCCCCGACAGCAGGACAAATAACGCTGCCATGACCTTCCAATGGCAGATCAAGCTGTTCTCCGAATCGGCTCATCCAGCCAATTTGTTTTGCCGGCACACCAACCATAAGTGCGTATGGCTTTACATTTGAATTTACTACCGCTCCTGCCCCGATAAAAGCATATTCGCCGATTGTGACACCGCAGACTATCGTGCAATTCGCTCCAAGTGTCGCCCCCTTTTTCACCAGGGTATCCCTGTACTGATCTTTTCTGGAAACACCAGACCTTGGATTGTAAACATTTGTGAAAACCATGCTTGGCCCGCAAAACACATCATCATCTAAGGTCACATTGTCATATATTGACACGTTATTCTGAACTTTTACATTCCGGCCCAGCCTGACCTTGTTGCCAACATATACATTCTGACCCAGGGAGCAATTCTCTCCAATCACAGCACCACCGCAAACATGAACCCAGTGCCAGATACGGGAACTTTTTCCTATTACTGCACCATCATCAACTATGGCAGTATCATGAACACTCGGCATTATAATCCTTTTTTTGTGACTAAAAGTACTGCTTCAATTTTTGTTACGGGCATTATCATGTGGAAATTTTCATGGAGTCTGACGCTATATTTTAACGGAACTTAAATCGCATACAGGAGGAATCAGCATTTTGTGACGGTTGGAATCATGTCTTGCCATGAAAATTTTCAAAACCTCTACCTGTCGCTGTGTAAAGTTTTCAATTTTGATCTCATTTACGCTTAAGATATTGTTGGTAAAGCAATAATCCATTGCCCATTCAATTTCGTCATATGTAGCCCCGATCTGGTCTTCATCTGTCTTGTCATTTTCCCATAGACCGTCGGTTGGGGCAGCATTTTGGATTGAAGCAGGAACACCCAGGTATGACGCAAGTTCAAAAACTTCCGACTTTGCCAGATCACCAATAGGACTCAAATCAACTCCACCATCTCCATATTTTGTAAAAAAGCCAATTCCATAATCTTCAATTTTGTTTCCAGTTCCACAAACCAGATAAGAGTTTGAGTTTGCAAAACAATACAGCGTAATCATCCGCAGGCGGGAACGGGTATTGGCTAAAGCCAGCTCTTTTTTTGCTTCCAATGGAAGTGTGTCTTTCAGTTTTAAAAATGTATCTGTAAGATCAACAACATGTGAAGCAACATTATCATAACCTTTTTTAAGCCACTCAATTTGCTCCTCGGCACGGCTATGCTGATCTTTTGCCTGTAAAATTGGCATGGCTAAAACAAGAACCGGAAGTCCGGTTTTTGCACAAAGGGTTGAAGTTACGGCTGAATCAATCCCCCCGGAAATCCCGACCACAATTCCCTGCATACCCGTATCTTTAATGCTTGCCAGCAACCAGTCAACAATAAAGCCTGAAATCTCTTTACACTTCATTTATTTTCTTTTTATC
>JAOZSB010000138.1 GCA_029939895.1 Desulfobacterales bacterium | reverse complement strand
ATTACAGCACGTTGGGTGCTATTCTAAAAAGTTAAACGGGACACTACTGAAGTAACAGATAAAAAAAGCGTAACATAAAGACAATTCGTATATAACTCATGGCCAACGTCAGGAAATAATTCCAGGAAGTATTTTTCACCTGTAAAGATTGTATATGCTGCTGCTGAAAAACAATAGATTCCGAAAACTATGGGTGTCTTGTCTTTACTCCTGAAAAGATAAAGACAAGTGTGATAAATCCCCATGAACAAAATGGTTCCAAAAAGAAATAACTCAAAAGCGATGCGGTTTTTTTTCATATTCCACATCATTTTTGAAGGGCCGAGCTTGACGGCATTAATCAGACCGCCCTTTTTATATTGAAAATTTGATATGGCAATTACTATGTCAAGCTGGTTTTCATGGGCTACGAAATCTGCTACATCGGGTTTATGGCGAGGTATCATGGTTTCAATTGTTTTACCAATTTCACCCTTTGACATTACTTCTTTTCCGTTAACATAAAGTACATAGGCACTCATTATAGCAGGCAGTTTAAATGCCATAATTTCTTCAAAATTGCCATGAAGTACTTTAAGGCGAAGGGTGGCGTACCCGTTCCGGTTAAGTACCTGTCCATCGACTTCCATGCCGTCCCATGCGCTGGGAATAGCAATAAGACCGGTTTGCGTATCAGGTGGTTCCTTGGAAAAATCAGCAGGAGTTAACAACTGGCTCCAATAGAACTCCCAATCTCCGGAAAGCACAACCGAGCCGTCTTTTGCAAAATCCCAGCCTGCCAGATCCAGCACTCCGTCTTCTGCAAGAGGTGGTGTCCTGGCAAAATCCGAGGTACAGCCCATAAAGGCTAAAACAAGGGATATTGCAATAATATTTTTGAGGTATTGCATAATAAGCTCTTTATATCACCCGCCACATCATGTAAGCCAAAGATGATCAATCCAGCAAACAACTACTTCCTAAAAGCACAGAACAAACCAACACAACTACTACTTTCAGAATTTGACAACCTCTTATATTTAAACTTAATTTAATCAATAGTTAATATTAAATAAATATTAAATATTCCGTCTTTTGTCAAGCAAGAAGATACTTATACGGGCTTTGAAGCAGTCAACACAACAGCTTGTTTATCAGCTAACATGCAGTGCCATATGACTTTTTAGGGACAAACCATATCAGCATCCAGACAGGTACATTTCTTTTTTGGCAGATCACTTCCCTGGGGCTGATTCCAGCCAAATAAAAAGGGGAAACCCGATTGCTTCCAATCAGATTTCCCCTTTAATGCATTTTCTATTTAATCTTCTACAGTTGTTTTTTATCCTCTTTTTATTAAAGACCTGTCAAGGGGCACACCATCCCAGGCAGCTTTAATAACCACCATCATGTCGTCATAGTCCATATCTTCCGGGTTGTACAGAAGAGAGCCGTCACCGAGTGCAGTTTTTGCGATTGCCGGGAGTTTGTCTTCCGGCACCATCTGCTTTCCGTCCCTGTCTTTAATTTCGCTGAAGAATCTGGCGTGCCTACCACTGGTAGCATCATACAGATCCTGATTCATAGTGCGAATAACTTCAATCGCTTTATCAGCCCGCTGCTCAGGCGGCGTTGCAGCATATACTTCCGCTCCAGCCAGAGGCAGAAGAAGTTCAGCAGTCAGGTGTCCGCTCCTGTGGAGGTTATATTCCAGGCCATAGGGAAGAAGTATCGCCATGCAGACCCCGTGGGGTACATGGCATACTGCTCCAACAGAGTGGCCTATGGAATGCACCATACCAACCATGGAATTGGAGAATGCAGCACCAGCCATTGTTGCACCATTAGCCAGGGCAAGCCGTCCGTTCTGGTCAGAAGGATTCTTTACAACATTTATAATGTTATTTGCAATAAGGCTGATTGCAATACCGGCATGGGCATCACTGATTGGATTCTTGGCAAGGCAGGTATATGCCTCAACAGCGTGCGTGAGTGCATCCATTGCAGTAGGTGCAGTAATAAACGGCGGCAGTGTAAGCGTCATGCGGGAGTCAAGAACAGCCACATTGGGGAGAAGAAAATATGATGTAAACGCCATTTTAATATTCTTCTCTTTATCGGCAATAACCGCAACAAGCGTTACTTCTGAGCCAGTACCTGCCGTGGTCGGCAGAACAATCAAAGGCCTGAGAGGTCTTGTCAGTGCGCCCGCACCGCTAAACTTCATCAGATCTTCAGCATCTTCGGAGACTATGATATTGACTCCCTTTGCAGTATCCATGACACTTCCGCCACCAATTGCTACAATAGAATCGCATCCATTGTCCTTGTAGATGCCAGCCAGCCTGTTAACCACCCTCAGGTCTGAATCTGGTGGTACATCATCTTCAATCACGCTGGTATCCACGCCTTTTACTGCCTCGGTTACTATCTCAATCAGCCCTGCGCCGGCAACACCTTTGTCAGTAATAAACATTGGTTTTTTTGCATTCAGATCCGCCAGGAGATCGGGTATGTTTTCCAGAGCGTTGTGCCCCGCCACTATCTTCACGCGGCAGCAGTATTCATAATAATCCGGTAAAAACATTTTTTTTGCTCCTTATATTTTTTAATCCATTATTTGCTTTTATAAAATCGATTGCATCCATCATATTTTATCAGGCCTGATCAAACTCAGATTAAATCTGGCAGGCTAAATCAAAGAACACCCAAAAGCGTTCTTTAAAATTTAGACCAACGATTTGCCTTCCCAGGCATGATCCAGAATAGTCATGCATCCTTCAAAATCCACGTCGAGTTCACCACTGCTTAACGCCTGTTCAGCTATGCCTTTCATCAGCCCCTTCATCACTCCGGTCTCTTTGAGTGCCAGAGGCAGCTTGCCGTTGGATGAAAAGTTTATATCGCTGACTAATTCTCTGATTATCGAAACAGACTTTTCAGCCCTTTCTTCCTCTGGAATTCCGGTATATGTATCAGCATCGGAAACCGCCAGAAGCAGTTCTTTAATATCGAATTTTGACGGGTCTGCGGCATAATATCCAAGGGCGTATGGCAGTACCACACCCATGCAAATTCCAATCGGGAGATTGCAGGAGTCTGCCACTGCTCTACCCAGCCTGTCTATCATGCCGGATACAGAGTTGGAATAGGCGCAGCCAGCCATGGCAGAAGCATTAGCCATTGCCAGGCGCGCTTTCTTGTCCCTGGGTTTTTGCAGTACCGTAATTACATTTTCTTTAATAAGCTGAATTGCAGTATAGGCATATGCATCGGTAAGCGGATTTTTGTTGGCCAGACGCACATAGGCTTCGATTGCATGGGTAAAAACAATCATAGCCGCATTCACAGTCGTCTGGGGAAGAGAATAGGCCATCATGGCCGGATCTAATACAACAAGGCTGGGCATCAATAATTGAGAAGAAAAGAACATATCCTCAAAATGCGCATATTTGGAAGTTTCTTCGCCAGTACATCCGCTTGTGGGTATGGCTATCATAGGGGTCATAATCTCTTTGATAGCGTTTTCTCCGGCATACTCGGAAAGCTTGTCCAGGCCAAAGGTAACAGCCACATTCAGGATTTTTGCGGTGTTGGCGATTTCCGGCCCGCCCGCAGCTATTATTGAATCGCATTGATTGTTTATATATGCCTTATAAAGTTCATTCAGGTCATCCTTAAAGAGTTTTTCAGGAATCCCGGTGTACACACCGATTGTAACATTTGAATCCCTGAAGGCATCTACAACCTTCTCCACCAGCCCTGCATCTTCTAATTCACTATCTACAAGTACCAGGGGTTTTTTTGCGCCCATTGATGCAAGCTCAACAGGTATATGACTCATCGATTTTAAGCCCGAATTAACCTTTACCGGGCTAAAGAAATCGTAGTTATCAGGAAAATACATTATACACTCCTTTATTTATTTTAGATCCCAAGAAGAGTTCTGATATAGATTTTTCCGCGTACAACATTCTTACTCACAGGCGACCACCACTTGGGGTATCTTTTAACAGCGAGCTTTGCGACTATCTCCGGCAGCAGGTATATCTCAACAATGTCGAGAATTCTGACAACTGCCAGTGCATCGGGAACTTCCCCGCTCAATATAAGCCTGTCACGACAAGAGGCCATTGCAGTACCTTCCTGAAATGTGAAAAGTAGAATCGCCGCCTCCAGGTTCTTGATGTTCATTTGAAGGTCAACCTTTTGCGCATGTGGGTTGGAACCCATATACTTAACCGCACCATTTTTGTCTTTTCCGACTATCATATACGGTCCCTGCGGCATCACTCCAAGACTGAATGTGAATCTATCCGGGAGTCCTTCAAATTCTTTTTTTACCTGATCGTCCGTCTTTGCGGCAGCCTGTATCGCTCGTCCAACAAACCAGAGCATAAGGCTCACGTAAGCCTTTTTTGCTGGCTTAGTCTCAGGCTTTATCTCCTGATAACCCATAGTATCCTTCTCCTTTCATAAGAGATTACTGAATCAATGACAACCAATGATCCTGTTTTTTTTAGCAACACCGAAACAATTCACCCATAATATAATCTTTTTATACTTTTTTAAATCTATATAAGCGGAAGTAAATTAATGCAAGACAAAAAAAAATTCCAAATACTAAAATTGTTAGATTTTTTCGAGGGTTCCAGGATTTTTTAGTACCTCATAAAAAAAAAGATCCCGGCTCAAGTCTTGTCAAATCGAAACAGGTACAACCACAGACCCGGATTACTATATTGCCTGAGTAGTACCTGAATAAAAAATTAAAAAAAATCCGTCAGACACAAAATTTTATTTGCCAGTCATCCTTAAAAGTGTAGAAAAAAGAATATCCTGCTTGATGGGCTTTGAAACATATCCGTCCATGCCCGCCTCTATACATTTTTCTTCATCGCCCTTCATGGCGTTGGCAGTCATGGCTATTATAGGCAGATTTGAAAACCTTGAATCCTCCCTGATAACACCCGTTGCTTCGTATCCATCCATTACCGGCATCTGCATATCCATAAACACAGCTTCATAATCCTTGGCATCGAGCATATCCACTGCTTCCTGACCGTTTTTTGCGATGTCTACCACTATGCCTGCTTTTTTAAAAATCGCCTTTGCAATCTGCTGATTAACAGGGTTGTCCTCGGCAACCAGAACGCTCATGCCGGAAAGTTTTTCTTTGTATGCATCAAGCTCCATGCGCATACTCGCACCCTTGAGTTTCGGTTCTTCCTGAGTTTTCCCAAAAGCTTCCAGCACAGCATTAAAGAATGAAGATGGTTCAAGAGGCTTGATTGCAAAGTATTTAACGCCCATTTTTTCTGCTCTTTTTCGCTCATCTTCCCTGCCAAATCCCATCAGCATAATTATTGGCACATCTATTTTCAGCTCGTCCTTTATTACCTTTACGGTCTCCATTCCGTCCATTTCCGGCATCTGCCAGTCTACCAGAATTAAATCGCAGGGCTTTGCGCCGCCAGCCGATGCTTCCTTTAATGCGCTGATTCCAGCCTGGCCAGAGGAGTATAGTTCAAGCCCGTAGTCAAAGGATCTGAGCAGTTTACTCATGACTGCCCTGCTCTGTCCATTATCGTCTATAAGAACGGCATTGAGTTTTTCGAGCGCCGGGGGAAGGCTTAGTACTTTTTCATTATCCCTGGGCTGGCCCTTAAATTTGACGGTGAAGTAGAAAAATGTTCCAACGCCAAGTTCACTTTCGATCCAGATTTCTCCGTTCATCAGCTCAACAAGCTGTTTGCTGATGGTAAGCCCCAGGCCGGTTCCGCCAAATTTTCTGGAAGTGTCGGCTTCTGCCTGGGTAAACGGCTGAAATAGTTTTTTTACATTTTCCTCAGAAATTCCAATCCCAGTGTCCCTGACATAAAACTTGAGAAGAACAGTATCAGGATCATCGGGTCTGCTCAATCGTTCTACGCCAACGGATATGGCCCCGCCTTCGTCGGTGAATTTAATAGCATTGCCAACAAGATTGTTGACTATCTGCTGAAGCCGCATTGCATCACCGATGAGTGCGCAGGGAATATTTTTTTCAAGATCAAGGAGGAATTCTATATTTTTTTCAAAGGTTTTACCTGCAAATATGCTGGCAACATTCGTAAGAATATCGTCGAGCATGAATGGTGCAGTTTCCAGATCAAGCTGTCCTGCCTCGATCTTTGAGAAGTCAAGGATGTCGTTAATAATGTTCAAAAGACTATTACCTGATGTTTGAATTATGCCCAGGTAGTTGCCGATTTTTTGGGAGGGGCTCTCGCCAAGGGCAAGATCCACAGCAGCTATAACGCCATTCATAGGGGTTCTGATTTCGTGGGACATGTTCGCCAGAAAAATACTTTTTGCTTTGGTTGCATCATCGGCAGCAACCTTTGCTGCTTTCAGGTTTTCATTTGCATCTTTTAGCTCCGAAGTCCTGCCCTCAACCCTGGCTTCGAGGTCTTTGTAAGCATCCTGCAGGGCCTTTTCAGCAAGCTTTCGCTCTGTTATGTCTTCAAGCTGCCCCTCAAGGTGGGTTGCTTCGTCATGAATATCACGGATTACCCTGGCATTGAGTGATGCCCAGATTTCCTGCCCGGCTTTCTTTTTTATCCTGCATTCAAAGGCTTCAATCTGTAATTTTTTATAAAGAACACCCACAAACTGGTCGTGTTCGTCAGGGTCTACAAAAATCTGCTCCCGGATGCTTGTAACTTCATCAATCAGAGCAGTAACGCTATCATACTCAAGAAGCTTAACCAGGGTGGGATTTGCGCTTATAAAACGATTTTCAATGGAGCATTGAAAAATTCCTTCGAGAGAATTTTCAAATATCCCGCGATATTTTTTTTCTGATTCTGCCAGAGCTTTTTCGAACTTTTTCTGCTCTTCAATTTTTGTCTTCAACTCTATGTTTGCAGCCTGGAGAGCCTCTTCTGCAGACCGCCTTATGTCAATTTCTTTTCTGAGCTGTTCATCCCTGGATTTTATATGGGAAGCCATCTGGTTGGTTTCGGCAATAAACTCGTTAATATCCTTTTGCGGTACATTCTCTATACGGCTGACATTCTCTCCGCTTGCAATCATCCTGACCTCGTTAATCAGGGTTTTTAAGGGCCTGACCATCAGGGAGTGCATGATAAAATGAGAACCAACGGCAATTACCATAATTACGATAAGAAAAATGCCCACAAGGCTTATTATCATTTGCTCCTGGCTTTTTATTATCTTATCCATTGAAAAAGCCAGATGCATTTCAGCGATGGGCCCGCCGTTTTTTATGATATTCGATTTTTTATAGACAATACCAGGCAGGTTGAGTTCCAGTTTGTTAAAAAGCACATCCCCGTATGTATTTTTTAAACGAATACCCACCAGGTCCTCAGACTGAAGATAGGCATTGGAAATCTGATTTATTGTGTCGTAATCAAGATCCCATACTGGCAGAGCCAGCACATTGGAGAATTCATCGGTTATGGCCTGAGACCTTTTGCGCAATTCTTCCTTGGCTTTAAAGGTCGAATAATTATAGTAAATTGCCCCGATAAGAGTAATCACAATACTGATGGACACAATCAGGCCAATTGACAGGTCGCGGGATATTGTTCTTTCCCGGTAACTTTTTATCACCTCAATAAAATTCATCCGTTACTCCGTGAGATTTGCATCAATCCGGTCATGGCCGGAAAAAACAATCAAACCGCCACCTTTGGAAAGGCAGGCAATTGTCATATTCAACTCCAAAGCCAAAGACGCAGCCAAAGCTGTTGGCCTTGACACCGCCAGGATAACCGGAATTCTTGCTCTGGCTGCTTTTTGCACAAGTTCGTAGCTTATCCGTGAAGATAGCACAAGTATGTGCGCAAGCTCGAGTTTTTTTTCAAGAAATAATTTACCAATTGCTTTATCAAGAGCATTGTGCCTGCCCACATCCTCTGCCACGGACAAACGTAGTATCTCTTTTGAAAATATTGCAGCACCATGTGCCGCCCTTGTTTTATCTCTAAGGGGCTGAAAATCCCCTAACCCATCAATCAATTTTACTGCGTCACCAGCCATAAGCTTTAAATCTTTGTTGACTGGAGTCAACTCCTGCTTGAGATCCTCAACTATTTCCTTGCCGCAGATTCCACAACTTGTCTGGCTGATGTAGCCTCTTCTTGCAAGCACATCTGAAATCTTTTTTTTTGAGGGTTCCTTCAATGTCACGGTCACAACATTGGTGTCGTCCCCATCGCAAAAGGCAAGGTTTCCAATATCATCAAGAGAATCTGCGATCCCTTCTCCGAGACAAAACCCTGCTGTATGGGCAAGCTCGTCACCGGGTGTTCGCATTACCACGGAATACGGTTGTCCCTGAACCCTTATAGAAAGCGGCTCCTCAGCAATAAGAGCAAGGTCATCCTCTGTGCTTTCTATCGGGCCAAATACCCTTACCCTGTGTTTGATATAGTATTCCAATTTGCTCAGCTTAAATTGACGATTTCAATAGTATTGTTATATATTCTATACCGTATGCAATATCAAATAGTCAAGGATATTGGGCAGGTCACCCCAGGTATCTGTAATTTTTTTTTATTTTGCAATCGCCCCGGAGCATTCAAGCTACAACCGCCCTACCCTCTTGCCAGCTCCAACCTGCTGTTACCATGGGATTAATATTAGCCAGGCCCACTTCAAAAAATATCCACGCAAACCCAATTGACACGCCATACTCGCAAACATCGTATTTTGATTCTGCGCCATCAATTTTTGCAGTTCTTCTATCGGCAAAAAGCTCCCCGAAAAACTCCCGTGAGCCTGGGCCTTCGGCCTCAAGAAAAAGGTTGGTTATGTCGCCTGGTTTCAGGAACAAACCGTTCTCTCCTGCAAGTCCTTCCAGGATTGCCTTTTGAGATTGCACTTTTGAGTCCTTGAACTTTTCGTCTATTATTGTCTGGTCCAGCAGTAATGATAGCTGAATGGAGGGGCTGAAAGGGATAAGTTGTTTTAGCGACTAATTTTTATTAAAAATTTGTATCAAGTAGCTATGCATAACAAGAGATGCATAGCTACTTGTAATATTTATAGACATTTGTAAAGCAAAAAAAAGCAAGTTCGATTGGATCAAAATATTCAAATTGATAAGGCTTTGAGTATATTAAAATAGTTAAGGTGCAAATCCACTTATTGACCAGCACAAATGAACAAATTTAGCTACTAAAAAATCAATAAATGTCACTGGCATCAGAGGAAATATGCAGTATGCACCAGAAGGAAGTACCCACCAAAAATCTCTAATTTTTTCTGCTTTTAAGATTGGCAAACAACAAATGAGCCACAGGATTACTGGAAATGCATGTTCTTTCACTAAAACAGAATAACCACCGAAATATTCATACCAGCCATAAGAAAAATAAGCGATAAAGTAAGAAAGAAATCCTAATATGATGAGTATAAAATTTTGGTTTTTTTGCATTTAAATACCCTATCCTTAGTCGTCTGAAAACCATGAGATAGCTTGTTTTCTCATAAATATTGCACCATCCTTAAACCCTTCTGGAGGCGAATTTTCCCATTTGCCTGGATTTGCAGATAATGCCTTTAAGGCTTTTACAAATTCTTTATCGCAAGCACTTTTACAAATAGAAATATCATCGCATAGTGTTTCACTTTTTCCAGCTTCAGGCCTGTTGGGAGCATGTTTTCTTTGAATCAAGCCTGAAACTTTTTTATCATAACATTCGTCATGTATTTTTGACAATTCATCAAGACTGTCTATTGGAGGTTTGGTTCCATTTTTTCCTTGATTCCGGCTAGGGTTTAATCCACCACTCCAGTTTTTACCTGTCCAGTAGCCATATTTGGGGCCATCAGGGTTGACTCTCCGGTCGCCGCCCATAGTAACTCCGTACGGTAAAAAAGGATGCTTTTTTACTTTTGGAATGTCCTTTTTTGCCTTATTTTTTGACTTGCCATGTCCTTTTTCTGTCTGCGATCCTTCGGCATCACGATTCTCGGTACTTTTTGGAACATCAGAAGCAAGCCCAGCAACTAAATTGTCATCAGAAAATCCAGCAGAATCATCACCATTGCTTTCAGAATTGGCATTTTCATTATTATCTTTATCAAATCTATCGCTATCAGTCAATGTATAATCATCAAGCAAGTTGCTGTAAAACTTATCGGTTGCTTCTGCCTCGGATTCGGGATTGTTAAATGTGTAATTGAGAAGTTCGGTAATCACTTCGTTTTGATCTTCTTCTTTAATGTCTGCGTTTTCTGCGATGCCTTCTAAGTACCTGCCCGTTCGTTTTTTTGTCCGTGAGGGCAGATTTTGAGAATCATTTTCAAGCTGGGACAGCTTGTTTGCAGTAGCAATACTGACACCGTTGCCAACCTTACCCATAATCTCATCCCAATCCATAGTTCCAGCTATTGCTTTTATCGCCTGACCTACAAACGCACCAGGCTCGTCAATATCGTATTTTGATTCTATTCCATCAATTTTTGCAGTTCTTCTATCGGCAAAAAGCTCCCCGAAAAACTCCCGTGAGCCTGGGCCTTCTTCCTCAAGGAAAAGGTTGGTTATGTCGCCTGGTTTCTGGAACAATCCCCTTTCTCCTGCAAGCCCTTGCAGGTTTGTCATTTTGAAATATTTTGTGGTGGTTTTGTCAAGGCTACCAAGGTCGTTAGCTGCCAGGCAGGTTGACCCTGCCAGCCGTTAAGATTGGCAGGGGTTAGAATTTAATTAATCAGTTGTTTTCTATTTTCAGGAATACATAAAATACAAAACAAACAAAAATAGAAGAGTCCAAAGAACAAAAAAAATGTACCCGTTGGATTTATAGGCAAATATGAAGGAGAGCATGAATATACAAATCCAAGCCCAAACATTAAAAGTATAGCACTGTAAATTAAAAGTACTATTTGAAAACAATTGTAAATAAATAAGGAAACTTTTTTTGTTTTGTAAAATATAAAGGTAAAAATTAAATATGGTACTAAAAAATTAACAATAAAAAATAGAAAAATTGAAGTCACTATTAAATCTTCGGTTTCATAATTGGATAGAAAAAACAAAGCTAAAACAAATATTGATAATATGATGAAATTGAATAACCCAATTACAATTAAAAAAACCGATATTAGCTTTTTAAAGATGTGCTTTTTATCCATATATTATTTGTCCTTTTTTTACTTGCTTCTATCCTTTTTATATTTCTCATCAGTAGTGTCCCGTTTAACTTTTTAGAATAGTACCCAACGTGCTGTAATTTTACAATATATTAACGATTTTCAAAGGGATCGATTT
>JAOZSB010000137.1 GCA_029939895.1 Desulfobacterales bacterium | reverse complement strand
GCACGTTGGGTGCTATTCTAAAAAGTTAAACGGGACACTACTGATAAAATATATTAAAAATTTTTCTGAAATATTTTTTGCACTATAATCTACCAAAGACACTATTTTGGGGATATTGAGAATGATTTAAATGAAAATGTGAGAAGTCTAAACCCGTATGCCTCTATAAATCTACACTACACAATTGATATTGTAAACCAAAAAAATTAACAACGTAAAATCTATTCAATACCCGCCAAATATGCCATTACTCCCAAAATCTATATTGAAAACTCATGTCGACTAAGTCTTTCGAACAATGAGTATGTTATGTAAATACACTTATAAAATTCAGACTGCTATGAAATGCATCACATTTTTCCCCTATAATTTCAAAAGTCATTAAACATGCTGATTTTATGCAGTTTTTTTAAATATCAATATTTAAATTTTCTCTTTTCAGCTTCGTATAAACCCGTCCAATCTATTACTTATACCCACTACTCGTAACCCTAAATAACAATACTATCCTTTTAAAAGTTATAATTCACTCAATATTTGCTATAATTTTGCTTGATTTTGAAAAAGCAATGTGTTAATTAAGGATAAATCATTTCAGATACCTGCAATATACAGTCCGGAAATTGTTCTAAAGCGATGAAGGTAATGGACAAACCTGCAATTACTACTATTGATTGTATTACTCTTGAAAAACCATTTCATAGTTTTTTTTAAAATTAAATATCTTAAATAACGTTATGATTAATTGTCGAGATAATAATATTGGAGGAAAAAATGAAACTTAACACAAAATTGTTAATCATCAGTATTGTCGGGTTCATTTCAATTTTTATCATCAGTCTCATTGGCACCATTATTTACTATAATAATGTAAAAACACATCAAGTTGAAAAAACAGTATTAGAAGTAAAGCAGAACTTTGAGGTTGCCATGGCTTCAAAAAAGAAAGTATGGCAAACCAATGCTCTTCAGGTTGCAAATAATTCAAATGTCAGGGATGCAATCCTTAATAATGATCGAGATAGTGCCAACAAAGTTTTAAAGCAGCTTGGCAAGGTATTCAAACAAAATACAGGATTTAAAAATGTGCAGGTTCATTTGATCGACAAAGATCTTAAATCCTTTTATAAATCATGGAAGCCCGCTAGTTTTGGTGAAAATCTATCGCATTCAGAAGGGTATCCTCTTGTTAAAAGTTCAGGCAAATCCTACGTTGCAATGGAGATGTCTTCCAAGGGATTAAGGCTTAAAGGGCTTTTCCCAATTCGTGATGGTTCTCAATTCATGGGTGTTGCAAATTTTGAAGGCGGCCTTAATTCTATTAAAAGAACCTTAAAGCCATATGATATTGAATTTGTATATTTTATGGAGGATAAATTTTTAAATATTGCAAAGGGCATGGCCAAAAAACCGAGAATTGACAAATATATTTTGAACCAAAAAGATGTTGATGAAGATTTTTATAAATATATTCAGAGAGATGGAAAATTTAATCAAATTCTTGAGTCAGACTATATTATTGATGATGATTATCTATGTCTCAAGGGCAGCTTTAGTGGATTTGCAGACTCAAAGGCTGGTCTCTACCTGCTGGGCATCAAAACAAACATAGCCATGGAAAGTATAAAGGTTTTAAAAAGGCTTGTTTTTACACTATTTATTGTTCTGTATTCTGTCTTCTTATTGCTTATGCTTGGATTGATCTTGTTTATAAACTTAAATGTTGTCGGGCCCATAAATATTGTTGCAGAGAGTATGGAAGATATTGCCAGCGGTGAGGGTGATCTTACAAAAAGGATAGAAATTAAAAACAAAGATGAAATTGGCACGCTGGTTAACTGGTTCAATATTTTTGTTGAAAAACTTCAAGGCATATTGGGTGATATATCTGAAAATACAGATAAACTCAATGTTTCATCAGAAGGGCTCTTAAGCATATCTCACCAGATGTCCGAGGGAGCCGAAACAATGTCTGGCAAGTCCAATACAGTTGCTGCAGCAGCCGAAGAAATGAGTTCCAAAATTGTATCAGTAGCCGCAGCAGCAGAACAATCATCTTCAAATTTAAACATGGTTTCTGCTTCTGCAGAAGAAATGACAGCAACTATTAATGAAATTGCATTAAATACTCAAAAGACACTCCAAACAAGTAACCAGGCTGTATCCCGAACAAAAACAGCTTCTGGAAATGTTGCTAATCTAAACCAGTCTGCCCAAAAAATTGGCAATGTAGTAGATGCAATAAATGATATATCTGAGCAGACAAACCTGCTTGCATTAAATGCAACCATTGAGGCTGCTCGTGCCGGGGAAGCAGGAAAAGGCTTTGCGGTTGTTGCTGGTGAAATAAAAAGCCTGGCACAGCAAACCGCAGAAGCGACACTGGAGATCAAAGAAACAATCGGGGGCATTCAAGACTCTACCCAGGATACAGTTTCTGAAATTGAAAAAATCACAGTCGCAATCAATGAAGTTAATGAAATGATAGGTAGCGTTGCAGCAGCAGTTGAAGAACAGTCCGTAACCACAAAAGAAATAGCCTCCAATGTTGTCCAGGCATCCCAGGGAATTCAGGACGTAACAGAAAATGTAAGCCAGAGTTCAGACGTTGCCAATGACATTGCAAATGAAATTATTGAAGTTAACAATTCTTCAAATGAAATGTCCGGTAACAGCGCCCAGGTCAACAATAGTGCCGACGATTTAAATCTATTATCCGAAGAACTTCGAAAGGCTGTGAAACAGTTCAGGATATAAAAATTTGATTCAAAAATTGTAATCTGTGTTCAAAACATAAAAAAAAAGACTTAAACGCTCTCAGGCCGGGCTTCCGCAAGGGAGCCTGCCCTGTGAGTTTTCACATCAATCGACTTTTTATCACCTCAAATACAAAACCTGCCATGAAAAATTCAACGTATTTTATTGCCAATAAGTTATTTGGTCACTCTATTTTATGCTGACTTGAATCGCCCTAAGAAGCATTTCACAGACAGATTCTGGATACTGCATATGGATATTATGGCTGGCATTTTTAAACGGGTATATTGAAGCACTGAGGAGCCTGTTTTGACCTGTTTGAGCGATTTCCATATATTTGATGTCTGCACTTCCACAGAACAAATGGATGGGTATATTGATGCTGCTTAAGCGATCAAGCAGGCAGGGCTGGTTTCCCACGCTCATAATTTTTAATGCTTTTGTCAGTTCTGTGGTGCTGTTCTTTTTTTTCTGTGCAATCAGCATCTGCACCTGCCGGGCATTTAAGGATGCAAACAAAGGATTTTTGTGCCATTTTACAAGGAACTTCTCAAGGGAATCATTGTCATGGATATTGCTGAGCAGTGCCCTGTCCTGCTCATAGCGTTGCTTTCTGGCCTGTTTATCTTCTATCCCAAAGGAAGCAGATTCCAGTATCAGGCTCTTAACCCGGTTTTCAGCAGATATTGCAATCTGCTGGGCAATCCTTCCCCCCATGGAGTAGCCATAAAGATGGAATTTATTGATATTTAAAGTGCTTAGATCCTGCAACACCAATGAGCCAACATCAGCAGCATTATCAAGAATATCGAGCTTATTTGAATCTGAAAATAGTGACATCCCATGCCCGGGTAAATCAAAGGCAATGCAGCCAAACCTGGTTTGATTCAAGAGATCAAAAATCTGAAAAAAGTTCTCTGCACAGCCCATAAACCCGTGGAGGAAGACAATTGTATCTTCAGAATTTGCTTTTCGTTTTATATAATTAAGCTTTGTCATCAATCAATTACTTCCAGGTCAATTACTTCTTTATCAATCAATTTTGGGTCATTTGCCATTTTTCCGGCAATTTCTGTTATAGATCGCCTGTTGATTTTCTCAGCAGAAAGGCTGGCGGAACTCGATTGTTTCTTGCGGACAATAATTTTTTTGGGGATTTTATATCCCGGCAGCCTGTCCCTAAGAAAGGATTTAATTGATGCAATATCAATCACTTGATCGCATTCAATAAAGGCCCAGGGAACATCTCCATATTCATGGTGGGGTACAGGCACTACAATTGCGTTGAAAACATGGCTGACCCTGGTCAATATTGTTTCAATTTCAAAGGGGTTGATATTCTCCCCCCCGGAAATAAATACTTCATCAGCACGCCCCTGGAGAACCAGATTATTTTTCTCGTTTAAACAGCCCATGTCAGAGGTACGGAAATACTCAGAATGTGCTTTTTTTTCTCCATCCTCATCAATATAATGTTTAAACAAAGTTTTTCCACCGATGTTAACTACTCCATGCTCATCAACCCATAATTTCCGAAAGGGCAAAACCGCCCCGGATGTATAATAATCCTCCCCTGGACTGCCTTTTTTTACTCCTGTTATTTGAGCACACGATTCAGTCATTCCATAGGTGGGCATAATCGGCAGGCCAAGGTTTAATGCCTTGTCAATCAACCACTCAGGCGCAGGCGCACCGCCAAGCATGATGGTTTTCATGTTTTTTAATTTTGCTGCAATGTCAGGTTTTTTTATCAAACGCATAAGCTGGGTTGGAACAAGGGAAAGCAATGTGGGGCTGTATTCAATAATATCAGATTCCATTTGCTTTAAATTTTTTGGCAATACTGCACATGCCCCGCATAAAAAAGTACGCATAAAAATCATTATTCCGCCAACATGATTAAGCGGAAGGCTGATAAGCCACCTGTCAGATGGTTCCATCGCAAGAAAGTCAATTGTTCCCATGGCACTGTAAACCAGATTCTCAATCGAAAGAACAACACCCTTTGGTGAACCAGTTGAGCCGGAAGTAAATACTACTGTTGAATCATTTTTTATTTCAATATGCTTTAAAGAAATCTCCCTGGAAGTAATTGCCTTTTTATTCAGCATGGCCGTACTTATATGACAAGTCTCATTATTTACTTCTTCATCAGGCAAGGAATGCACCTCATCAATACTGCTCGAAACCATTATATCCGGCCTGATCCCAGAAGAAAATGCTTTAACAGGTGCCTTAAAATCCAGTGGGAAGTAAAGATATTTCATAAGCCAGGATGCCACCAGCAGGTACATGTGCAGGGGGTGATTCTCTTCATAGAATGCAAGTTTGCTGCCTGGCACTGCATTAAGTTCATATAAGCAATTGACTGTATTTAATAGATTTTTCTTAAAATCATCAAAGGTCATTTCACCAGTTGGTGTTATCAGTGCTGGATTTTTTGCAAACTCCTTAAATACTGCATCAAGGTCAAGGATATTGTCTTTTATGAACATCATATTCATAAGCTTACCTGGGAAAGGACGCTGTAATTTAATGCAGGGGTATTGTCAAAAAATGATGAATTGATGATCAGGCAGCCCTGTTCAACTTTTGGCGGGTTTATTAAAATGTCTTCCCTAAGATATTTGCCAGTATCCAGGCCGTGGGCAATATCCATGTCAATGGTTGTCAAATGAGGAATCAGCAAAAGATTAGTCAAAATAATTGCAGCATTGTAAGCAGAGCTGAGAACAGGCTTAATGCCCTCCTGATGCAGACAGCTAACAAGTTCCATCAACTGCGAAAGGCCTGCCGGCTTTAATATCATGGTACTGACAGCCTGTGGCAGTGCTTTGATATCTGATATGAGATTCTCTGGCCTTTTTTCGTCTAAAAAAAGCCCCATGGATTCATCAATAGCAAGGGACCAGCCAACCCTGCCAGCTTCATCAAAGTTACCAGCCAGCAAGGGTTCCTCGACATATTCAATGGGACACCCCTTTAATTTATTGTAATAGCCCTGATATTGCTCCATGGTAAGCTGGCAGTTGCCGTCCAGGCGCAGCTTCAGCCTGTGCTCTGTAGATGAGCATAGTTTAAGAATCTGCTCACATTCAACCTCTGGTGACATTCGCCCGATCTTAACCTTTATTGTTGAAAAACCCTTGCTGATTATACTATCAATCTGCGCTGCACTACCCTGCCCCTCTAACGCAGGAATAAACAGCCCGTTGATTGCAACCTTAAAAATATTTTTTTTATCTATAAATTTTTCAAAAGGAGGTATTCTATTTTTTATGCAAAGCATCAAAAGCGCACTTTCAATGCCAGCCATAACACTTGGGCAGTAAATGGATGTGTTTGATATTAGATTAAAAAACCGGGATGTTAATGAAAAATGTTCTGGTAAAATTTCAGAAACCATCATAAAAAATGACGACAATTGAGCTTTTACTTCCTCAAGTGTTTCATGATCCAGACCCGGCAGGGGCGATATTTCACCGATTCCAGTATTCCCGTGTTCGTCTGTCAGCTCAATGACAAACCCTTGGCGATGGTCAATTGAAGCATGATTTACATGCAATGACTGTGTTGTTTTCAGGCTAAAAAAATAACACTTTTTTTCGACAATTTTCATAACAACATGCAGGCCTGGTAATGATTTATATGGTTATTGCTGATGCCTAAAAATGCCATGGAAATTTTGAGAAATCCTTGGGTCTTTTTTCAACAAAAGCATCCCTTCCCTCCTGGGCCTCATCGGTTCCATAGGCAAGGCGTGTAGCTTCACCCGCAAACAACTGCTGCCCCACAAGACCGTCATCGGGTAGATTAAAACCATATTTGAGCATTCTCATGGCAGTTGGAGATTTTGCATTCATAATCCCGGCCCACTCCAGGGCAGCATCTTCTAAATCTTCATGGTCAACCACCTTGTTAACCATGCCCATTTCAAAGGCTTCCTGTGCAGAATAATCAAGGCCAAGAAAAAATACTTCCCTCGCACGTTTCTGCCCCACCTGTTTTGCAAGATACGCAGACCCGTAACCACTGTCAAAGCTGGCAACATCCGGGTCGGTTTGCTTAAACATGGCGTGCTGGCGTGAAGCAATAGTCAAATCACAAATAACATGAAGGCTGTGCCCTCCCCCGGCTGCCCATCCAGGAACAACAGCCATCACAACCTTTGGCATAAACCGGATCAGTCGCTGAACCTCTAAAATGTGAAGCCGACCAAGTTTAGCCGGGTCAACACCAGATTCATCTGTATATTTATAGCCGTCTTTGCCTCGTATGCGCTGGTCACCGCCAGAGCAGAAAGCCCATCCCCCGTCCTTTGGAGATGGCCCGTTGCCTGTCAGCAGTACAACACCAACATCGGATGTCATCCTTGCATGGTCAAGTGCAGTATACAGCTCATCAACCGTTGAAGGCCGAAATGCATTCCTGCAATCTGGTCGGTTAAATGCCACCCGGACAGTGCCGTGTGCCTTTGCACGGTGATAAGTAATATCCTTAAACTCAAAGGGCGAAACAGTTTCCCACAAATCCGGATTGAATATTTCAGAAATCATAGTGTAGTCCTCATGCTTGCATCAAGGGGTTAATATGCGCTTTTAATTTTTGAATTTTTAAAAAAGTATTCTATTTCCTGGTCATTTTTCCAGAGTAATCGCCTTCCTTGCATTATGCACATCAAGATCCAGCTCTGGTGACAAATGTATTTCTATCATACAGGTTTGATTATTTTTCAAGGCTTTTTTATACTCGGATAACAAATCCGCAGGCAAAGCCACATCAGTATAGGGAATGTTAAACTGCCCTGCGATGTTTTTAAAATTATTATTATGGGGCGTTATCACACAGGGCACGGCGACTTCCGGAAAATTACCAATCGGCAGCCGGTCAAATATACGCCCGCCCTGATTATTGATAACAATGATAATAATTGGTGTCCGGCATTCATGGATAAAGGACAGTGCATTCATATCATGCAGGAAGGTAATATCACCAATCACAGCAGTAGTAGGGTTCCCTGATCCCTGGGCATATCCAATGCTCGTGGACAGATTTCCCTCAATACCGCTTACCCCCCTGTTTGTGACAATGGATAACTGCTTTTGTAATTTTACTGCAAGCGCATCAAAGGCCCTGATTGTCAGAGAATTACCCAGAAACAATGCTTCATTATCAGGTATTGTCTGAAAAATAGTTTCAGCAATCACAGGCATACTTAAACAATCCTGAGGTGTTTTTTGGAAAAGCGCATCTTCAAGCTGCTGGTTTTTCTGTTTCAATTTTGTAAAGGCCGGCTCATCTGTTCTGCCTGTTTTCTGGTTTTTAATATTTTTTTGATACTCACTAATAAACTCATCCGCACCAGCCTGAACAATAAACCCGGCCCTGTGTGCAGGATCCCGCAGCCCGGATTTTAAGGTAACCTGGATGAGTGTTCGTGCATCACTGTTTATGATTGTCTGATAATACTGCTTTGAAACAATCCCGGTACCAAGCTGAAGTATGGTTTCAGGATTATAGCGTTCAATATTTTGTACTGCAACCTGATGATCCATGTTTGAAAAAACTTCCAATCCCTCAAACTCGCCCCTTAGAGAAGAAGTAATATCAGCATGGACGGGCCATCCCAGTTGAGCTGCAAACCTGCATATCTCTTTTTTGACTTCGATTTTATCTTCTGCATACTGCAAACGCCCGACAACCAGCATTCCGCGCCTGGTATTGGATATAATTTCTGTCACTTCTGCTAAATCAACCGACCTGGATAAAGTAGAACAATAAGCAGTGTATGGATTTTTATTGCCAAGAAAACCCTTAACCTCTTTGATATAATCATCTGGCAATGTCGGAGCCTGTGGGTCTGGTGTCAGAGGTTCACGAAAGGGGCAGTTTATGTGGGCTGGCCCTTTTAAATCATGGACAAGGTGATCAACCTTTGAAAGCAGTGCCTTTACAGGATAGTTGGTGCAGGGGTTGGGCAAATCCAAAAACTGCCTGCAAAAATCACCATATATGTTTTTTTGATTTATGGTTTGATTTGCATCACTGTTTATCAGTTCCAGGGGACGGTCAGCACTTATAATTATCATGGGTACTTCATCCCGATACGCTTCTATCACAGCAGGATAATAATTTGAAAGCGCAGTACCTGACGTGCAGACCAGAACACCGGGCTTTCCTGTTGCCCTGGCATATCCAAGCGCACGACAGGCAGAAGCACGTTCATCTATGCAGGAACTTTTAACCGCCTTTGAAGATGATGAAAGTGCAAAAATTAATGGAACATTCCGATTTCCAGGAGACACAAAAAAATTATCAATTTTGTTTTTTAAAAGCTCTTCAATAATGAGCATCGACCACACAATATTGATATTTTGAAACAAAGCCTCTTTATCCATTTGATGTTTCCCTGACAATGCGTAATAAATTTTCCATCTTAATCTTTGTTTCCTGCCATTCATCAGTTGCTTTTGACTTGGCCACAATACCTGCACCGCCAAATACATGAAGCTGATCTTTTTCAATAAGAGCAGAACGAATACCCACAACAAACTCTGAGCGATCTTGCGCCATCCAGCCAATGGGCGAGGCATACCAGCCGCGGGAGTGGGATTCAATGTCTTTAATAATCAGCCTGGATTCATCCTGTGGATATCCGCCAACAGCCGGTGTTGGATGAAATAATTCTGCAATGGAAAGAGGATCATGGGCTGAGTTAACAGTCCCGCAAATCTCTGTGACCAGATGCTGAATATGCTTTAGCTTAATAATTTTTTCGGATTTGAGTATTTGTACATCATCACATATTTGCGCCAATTGTTCAGAAATAAACTGCGTGACTATTCGATGCTCCAGCATTTCTTTGTCAGAGCGCAACAGCTCTTGTTCAAGCTTATAATCATCTGCTGAATCCCTACCCCGTGGACGTGTACCAGCAATGGCATCAAGTATAATTTTGTCATTATCAAAGGAAAATAAACGCTCTGGCGATCTGCCAAAAAATGCATGACCCCTGGCAGTCTGAAAAAAGAACAAAAATGAATCTTCTTCAATATCCTGAAGTTTACGCAAAAAATAATGCGTATCCCAGGGCTGATTTCCATGAAAGACCATTTTCCGGGACAGCACAGTTTTCGTAATAATACCGTCTTGAATTTGCTTTAGTATTCGGTCTACATTTTTTTCCCAGTCAACAAATTCTGGAATTTGAATTTCCCTGGTTACTTGATTATTTTTAGATTCTGGATAAAGTGCTTTTGATTCATCAATCAGTGACAGTTTATTGATCAATACAGTTTTTATGGTTTCAACATCAAGATTTTGAGAATTAAAATGATTCAGGGCAATGACAAATTGATTTTTCTTTCGTGTTATTTCAATGACAGGCAAAACAAAACGATAACCCTCAAAACCCTTCCACTCAGGTGAATCATCATCAATAAAAAAGCTCATACCCCCAAAAAATACAAACCCATTGCAGGCCTGCCAGAGTTTTTGGGTTTGAGAGCGTACCTCATCTGCAACATCACCAACTACTGCATAATCACAACCCAAACCAATCAACTCAAAGAGCTGGTCACGGCTTTGAAAATAGAACATTTCCGGCAATTGAAAGGATTGCAGCCAGTCTACCAATTTAACTGAATCATCAAAAAAAGTTTCATCTATGATTTTTTCAATCCGGATGGCTTTGCCATCAGCACATATATATTTTTCGACCCCATTGATCTCTTCAGAGAAAAATGACGTAAACAGCTGATTATATAACATTTTATTATCCAATTACACGATACAATTCCAAAGCATTTATTATTATACAATTAACATTGATTAATCCAGCTTTTTTAAAAATACCTCACAATAAATTTAAAATTAACATCGAAACCGATTGCTTAGTTTATAACGAAGGTCTGGTTATGAAATAAGCAAAAAACTTACAATAAATATATTTTTTTAGCGAACCAGGCAGGGTTTCACCTGTAAGCTGGAGCCTGCAAATCCCTGCTCAGGGATTTGCCACACGCACCCCTCATTTATTTAAAAATTATAAATTGTGATGAGGTCTTCAACAAACAGGATTTGACGGGATACAACCCTTCAATATGCGGATTTGTGCTTATACTTTTACTTTTTTTTGCTGCTCTATATGCTTTCAGCAGAAGTATTACTACATAAAAACAAAAAAAAATTTCACTGCCATGTAAATACAGCCCAGGTACATCCCCTACAACTGTTCACGCAACGCTTTCAATGTTTCAACTGCCTCTTCGAGTTCATAGTCTGCAAGCTGTGTCTCAACTTCTGATATTGCTGATGACGGGAAAATCTGCTTAATTGTTTTTACGTCAGTTTTTATGCGTTCAGGGTCAGCACTTTCGATTGATGCGATCAGGCTGTCAATGGCTGCCTGCGCCTTTTCAACATCAATTTCTCCGGAGGTGGCTGCATCATCAACCTCAATTGCATCATCTTCCAAAGAAAGGATGCTATTAAAAACTACTTCCAGTTCAGCTTTAATATCATCAAT
>JAOZSB010000136.1 GCA_029939895.1 Desulfobacterales bacterium | reverse complement strand
TTAATAAGACTTCAAAATCCCTGGAAATTGTGCTACAATCCATAGATATTTTCTTAAAAAATGAAACAAAAAGGCTCGAATCTGAAGAACCTGAAAGCCTGGATGAAAGTCTGGAAAACCCAGATTTCGATATAATAAAGCAGACTGTTTCAAATCTTTTTGACTACCTGGGCCGTCACGACCTTGATGCTGAAGATGAACTAATAAAACTCAAGTCATACATGAAGCCATTGGGTGATGATTTTTCTGATAATCTGAAAGAGCTTGCTGGCAGTATAGAAAAATTTAATTATATTGATGCAACAAAAACCCTGAAGATAATTTCCAAGGCAATCAAGGGGCTGGGGTAGTTATGGAATAAGTTTATCCAGATCAAGACTTTAATTTAATAAAGTGGTGAATATGGTATCCAAAATACAAAAAAGAGTGCTTATTGTTGATGATCTTCCCTCAAACATCAAGGTTTTAGGGGAAACACTGAAAAAAGATTATCGAATATCTATTGCCAAAAGTGGGCAGGAAGCTCTTGAAGTGGTAGAAACAGAGCCACCCGATCTTATTCTTTTAGATGTCATGATGCCGAACATGGACGGCTATGAACTCTGCTTCAGGTTAAAATCCAATGCACGAACATCAAAAATTCCTGTAATATTTATAACCGCAAAAACCTCAGATGAGGATGAGGAAAAAGGTTTTCTTGTCGGTGGTGTTGACTACATTTTTAAGCCCTTTAATCCAGAGATTGTCAAGGCTCGTGTACGAACACATATAGACCTGACATCCCACCAGAACGATCTGGAAAATCTGGTTGCCAAACGCACTGAAAAGCTTGAAAAAGAAATTGCCGAAAAGAATAAGGCCGAGGATGTGCTCAAGTACAGCCGGGAGAGTTACAGATCCTTTGCCCAGATTGGTATTGCCCTGTCCGTGGAAAAAGACATCCACAAACTTTTGGAGATGATAGTGGACGAGGCCAGGTCGCTTTCCAATGCAGATGCTGGTACGCTTTATATCATTGACGAAATCAATAACACTCTCAAGTTCGAAATATTGCAGAACGACTCCATGGATGTCCGCCTGGGCGGCACCAGCGGCATAGCAATCACCCTTCCGCCCGTGCCTCTTTATATAGATGGCAAGCCCAATCACGCCAATGTGTCGTCCCACGTTGCCCTGACAGGCGAAACTGTAAACATAGAGGACGTATACACAGCCGAGGGATTCGATTTTACAGGGCCTCGTAAATATGATGAGCATACAGGCTACAGGTCAAAATCCATGCTTGTAATCCCCCTGAAAAACCATGAGAATAAAATCATAGGCGTACTCCAGCTTTTGAATGCCATAAGCAAAAAAACCGAAACCGTGACTGCATTTTACGAGGAATTTGTTGACCTTGTAGCGTCCCTTGCATCCCAGGCTGCGGTTGCCCTTACAAATACACAGCTCATACACGATCTCAGAAACCTGTTGGACGCATTTATCCAAAGCATTGCAACGGCCATTGATGAGAAATCTGTTTATACTGCCGGCCATGTTAACCGGGTCGTTGACTTGACCGAGTTGCTTGCCAACAAGATAAGTGCCTTAGACGAGGGCATGTACAAGGATGTTCATTTCAATGAAGGCCAAATGGAAGAGCTGAAGATGGCAGCATGGATGCATGATGTTGGAAAGATAGTAACACCAGAACACGTTGTGGATAAATCAACAAAGCTGGAAACAATCTATGACAGAGTTGAAGCTGTTGAGCTTCGTTTCAGGCTGATTGCAGCAACCATTGAAAACAAATATCTGCGGAAGTCGCTACCTGATGACGGTACTTCAATAAAAGAAGCAGAAGAATTAACAAAACAGGTAATGGACGATTTCACATTTGTCAAATCGTGCAACAGCCCTGGTGAGTTTATGGACGATGAGAAGATAGACCGACTCATGTCCATTGCTCAAAAGACTTTTAAAACAGATGATCAGGAATTCAAATATTTGACAGAAAATGAAGCTGAGAATCTGTGTATCCGCAAAGGCTCATTAACCGACAAGGAGAGAGGGATCATCGAAAACCACGCTAAAGTAACAAGCAAGATGCTGAGCGAAATCCCATTTCCAGTCAACCTTACCAATGTATCTCTGTATGCTGGTCAGCACCACGAAAAGCTGGATGGTTCAGGCTATCCAGATAAAATCGGCGGGGATGATCTGCCGATTCAGTCAAGAATCTTAGCTATTGCCGATGTATTTGAGGCCCTTACAGCCAAGGACAGGCCCTATAAAACTCCAATGAAGCTTTCCATGGCCGTTAAAATAATGGGCTTTATGGTTAAAGACAAACACATAGATGCCGACCTTTTTGATGTCTTCACTAAAAGCGGAATAATCATGGAATATGCCAAAAAAGAACTCGGCCCTGACCAGCTTGACGAGATATAGAACCCCGTCTGAGATCCTTCAGCTACATTAAACGCCGCCCAACAGAAGGGATGGCTGCAATTTTTCCATCTTTTTAAGTCAGCCCGAAAACTTTTAGAACAATCGGAATGGAAATCGCAATCAGAATTATTATCCCCGGAGGGGTGAGAAAGGACTTATACCAGGGTATCCCCAGAGCCTTATTTTTTTTATGCTCCTTTAAAAACCAGCTTCCCACAATCATAGACGCTATGAGTATCGGTATCGCAACAAATGTGTTTATTTTAATCACCTCTTTTTATTTACTTTAAAACTTATTTTTAAGATTGTTTTAAATTTTTCCATCAATTAACACAAAATAAATCCGTTTAAAAGATTTTTTGATTATTTAATAAAAGAAGCTGTCAGGATTTATTATTTTGCTTATCCCAAAAGCCCAAATTGAATCCTGTTAATGGCAAAAACGTAACAAAAAGTCTTCCTGTGGTAAAAGTTTTGAAATAATAAAGCAGAATAAGTAAAAATCAAAGCTTTGTTAAAAATTTAAGTTTATTAGAATACAAAACATGATTTGACAAAAGCATGAACTTTTAGTTTACTGTAAAAGACAGTTTCAAAATGCTCAATTGGATTCAAAAACAAGGCAGTTTTTCGCCTGACAGCTTATTTATAATCACTCAACAGGAATGGGCGGTGTTACAGCCATTTGATTTTTTTTCACGATCCAAAAGTAGTTAACCGCAGGAATATGTATTTTTTTTTTAAAAAGATTAAATTTGTTTAACTGGTGCTGTAATTGGATTCAAGGGAACGTGTTGCAACTGGCTCTGTAAAAAATATGGAATCATAAACTATCACGCTAAATAATGGAGAGCAAAAAAATGTCATTTGAAAACATCATTTTTGAAATTGAAGAAACAATAGCAGTCTTAACATTCAACAGACCTGCGGCACTTAACGCTCTTAATGGAGCATTACTTGCAGAGGTTTCAGAAGTTTTGGACCAGGTTGAGGCAAATGAGGATATCCGTGTCCTGATCCTGACCGGTGCTGGGGACTCCTTTGTAGCTGGTGCTGATATAACTGAAATTGCAAAATTAAGCGCATTGGAAGCCAAGTTTTTTGCAAAATCTGGACAGGACGTAATAAATAAGCTTCAGGCACTGCCAATTCCAGTGATAGCAGCAGTCAACGGCTTTGCCCTGGGCGGTGGATCAGAGATGGCCCTGGCCTGCGATTTTATTTATGCATCTGAGGCAGCCATGTTTGGCCTTCCAGAGATCACCCTTGGCCTTATTCCCGGTTTTGGCGGAACCCAGAGACTGCCACGGGTAGTAGGCAAAAATGTGGCAAAGGAGCTTATATTCTCCGGCAGAATAATTCCAGCAGCCGCAGCAAAGGAAATCGGACTCGTAAACAAAGTATGCGCTCCAGATGCCCTTATGACTGACACAAAAAAGATTGCAAAATCCATAGGCAAAAAGGGACGTGTATCTTTGAGGGCCGCAAAGGAAGCCATCAACAACGCCACAAACGTAGACCTTGCCGTGGGCCTGGCATTTGAGCTTGATGCTTTTGCTCTATGCGTGGCAAGCGAAGATGCCAAAGAAGGAACAAGTGCATTTCTGGAAAAACGCAAACCAGCCTTTAAGGGTTCCTTTACAAGCTAGTGCAAACCGTTACAGGGCGGGACAACCGCCCTTTTAAAACATGTGGAAGTTTTATAAGATAGATTTTATTGGAGATTTCAGCAGATGATTTTCGACGTTGAATATGAAACAATGCCCAGGGAGGCCCTTGAAACTATCCAGTTGAAGCGCCTCCAGGCTACCTGTGAACGTGCCTATGCAACTGTTCCTTTTTACAGAAAAAAGTTTGACGATGCAAAGGTAAAACCCGCAGACATAAAGTCCCTTGACGATATAAATCGGCTTCCTTTCACTACAAAGCAGGATTTGAGGGATAACTATCCTTTTGGGATGTTTGCAACCCCGATGGATAAAGTAATCAGGATACATGCATCCTCTGGTACAACTGGTCAGCCTACGGTGGTAGGATACACCAAAAAGGACATAGACACCTGGGCTTCCCTGATGGCCAGGGCACTTGCAGCCGGCGGAGCCACAAAGGACGATATAATCCACAATGCTTACGGCTACGGCCTTTTTACTGGCGGACTGGGAGTACATTACGGCGCAGAAAAGCTAGGTGCGTCTGTAATTCCGGTATCTGGCGGCAACACCAAAAGGCAGATCATAATCATGAAGGACTTCGGCCCGACGATTCTAACAGCCACGCCTTCCTACACCCTGCATCTTGCAGAGGTGGCAGAGGAAATGGGTGTTGATTTCAAGGAGCTGAAATTCAAGTTCGGAATATTCGGGGCTGAGCCGTGGTCAGAAAAGATGCGCGAGGAAATTGAGCTTAAACTCAACATTACAGCGGTAGACATTTACGGCCTTAGTGAAGTAATGGGCCCGGGTGTTGCCAATGAATGTTTCCAGGCTAAAAAGGGACTCCATGTTTTTGAGGATCATTTTATCCCGGAAATCATAGACGAAAACACCCTGGAGAGCCAGCCTTTCGGCACAAGCGGTGAACTTGTTTTTACCACCATCACCAAGGAAGCCTTCCCGATTATTCGCTACAGAACCAGGGATATAACCATGCTCAATCCTGAACCCTGCATCTGTGGCAGAACAATGGTTCGCATGAACAGGGTAAGCGGCAGAAGTGATGATATGCTCATTATCAGGGGCGTGAATGTCTTCCCATCCCAGATAGAAAGCGTCCTTATGGAAACAGAAGGCGTAGATCCCCATTATCAGTTAGTTGTGGACAGGGCTGACAACCTGGACATGCTCACGGTAATGGTAGAAATTGGGGAAGCATCCTTTTTTGATGAGGTGAAGAAACTCCAGCATTTAGAGCAGACAATAACTGAAAACATAAAAGAAACCCTGGGCGTGTCTGTGAAGACAAAACTGGTCGAGCCAAAATCTATTGCCAGATCCGAAGGCAAGGCCGTCAGGGTGATTGATAATAGAAAAATATAAGTTTTTAATTTTTTGGTAAAATCGGAAGTATGGTTTTATTTAATTTTTGTTTATTTCATAACCAGACCATAAAAATAAACAAAAATCCAAACTTCGTTAAGTATTAAATTTATGATGATGTTTTTTGCTTATTTCATAACCAGACCCTCGGTATAAACTAAGCAATTAGCTTCAACAAAACATTTAAGTTTATTAGGAGCTTTTTGCTTATTTCATAGCCAGCCCTCTGGCAGAAACCAAGCAATCGGCTTCGATGTTAATTTTAAGTTTATTGGGAGGATTAAGGTATGCTAGTAAAACAGATATCCATATTTCTCGAAAACAAGTCCGGCAGGATTGCGGAAGTAACTTCGGTACTGGCTGAGGCCGGGATTAACATTCGAACACTATCCCTTGCAGACACCACAGATTTCGGTGTTTTACGCCTCATTCTCAGTGATGCAGACGAAGCTGAAAAAACCTTGAAAAATGCAGGCCTAACCGTTAGAAAGACAGATGTTGTGGCGGTAGAGGTTGAGGATAAGCCAGGCGGGCTTAATAATATCCTCGACATCCTGGGCAAAAGTGAAGTAAATATTGAGTACATGTACACCTATGTCCACCAGGCCGGTGACAATGCTGTGATGATTTTTAAGTTCACAGACATTGAAAAAGCAATCTCCAGGCTTGGGCAACAGGGCATAAACATAATTGACGGCAGTACAGTGTACGATCTTTAGGAGCCGTGGTAATCAAAACAGGCTCAAAAAAAAATTGTCGAAGTCAAACCATAATCGTGGCAGGCAGCAGAGAAATGCTCTGCTAAAATGTATTCGATATTAGTTTGACATAATTTGTAAATAGTTTTATTATTAAAAAAAATGGTAAAAATATTAAAGTTTTTGCCGAATTAAATACCTGATATGTCTAAAAAACAAAATCAAGGGCAATTTATTTGGGGAGTGGCCTTAGTGGTCATGGGAATTTCTGTTTTTTTCAGAATTCCCCAGGTAATGCCGAAAATAGTTTCAATAGAGTATTTTTCTTCTGGATTTGCCAAGGTGTTTACAGGTTTCAGCTTATACCTGATGGCAATTGTCCTTTTGGGGAGCGGCCTTATCAAGATTGCTCGTCACTATATGAACACCAGAAAAAACAATGAGTCCCGCACATTAAATGGAATTGACCGACTGGATGACCAGCGCAGTGAGGATGAGCAAAGCGACTAAATAAGCCAGTCTGCAATATGACAAAAAGCAATATGTTTTGCTAAATTAAGCCTAAAACAAAATGCCGGAGGCGCAATGCCTAATCTTCAATCAGAAGTAGACTACAGAAAAAGGCTCCAGGAAATCTGCAACAAGATATATTCAGCTTCCAATTTAGATGAAATCCTTATTGATCTCAGGGAAGAAATAATTGAGCTGTTTGATGCCGAACGGTTAACCGTATATGTTGTAGACGGTGTAAAGCGGGAACTGGTTTCACGCTATAAAACCGGAGAGGAAGTCTCGGAAATCAGGATACCCCTTTCCACTGGCAGCGTTTCTGGATACAGTGCATTCAAGCAAAAACTTCTCAATATAAAAGATGTTTACGATGACGGTGAACTGACAAAAATAGACCCTGACCTGGCATTCGACAAAAGCTGGGACATAAAAACCGGTTTCAAAACCAAGCAGGTACTTGTCGTTCCAGTTATCTTTAAAATGTTTCTCCTTGGTGTTATCCAGCTTATTAACAGGAAAGACGGCCAGCATTTCAGCAAAATAGATGAAGAGTCTGTTTCTGAGCTTGGCAAAATCATGGGGATAGCTCTTTATAACCAGAAAAAAATGGCGGCAAAAGCCAAGCCAAATAAGTTTGATTTCCTTTTAGAAAACCATATCATAACACAAAAAGAACTCAAAAAAGCAATCACAGACGCAAGAGCCAGAAAAGAGAGCATAGAATCTGTACTCCTTAGCGACTTGAAAATTGCTAAAAAAGATTTAGGAGCTTCTCTATCCAAATACTACAATACTCCTTTTGTGGAATTCAATAAAAGCGTTCCCATACCAGGCGAGCTGCTTGCAAAGGTCAAGGTTGCCTTTATGAAGGCAAATGCATGGGTGCCGCTTAAGGTTGAAGAAGGCAAGGTCATCCTTGCGATTGACAACCCCAACGACCTCCAGAGAATCGACGAAATCAAGCCGCTTTATCAGAATAAATCTATCAAATTTTGTGTTGCATTAAAGGACGATATTTTCGAGTTCATTAAACTGTTTACAACCGATGAAAAGGAACTGGCTGGAATCGACGATATCCTTTCCCAGTTGCAGGCTGATGAAGAGGAAATGGATGAGGCAGAATCCGCAGTTGGGGATGAAGACAGCGCAGTTGTCCAGCTTGTAAACAAGATAATAATCGATGCAAACAACAGGGATGCCTCTGACATACATATTGAACCATACCCCGGCAAACAAAATACACAGGTAAGGGTAAGGGTTGATGGAGCATGTCAGCTCTATCAGACCATACCTTACGCATACAGAAACGCCCTGATCTCCCGTATCAAGATCATGTCCGACCTTGATATTGCTGAAAGACGTAAACCACAGGATGGTAAAATCCAGTTTAAAAAATACGGAGGCCTAGACATCGAGCTTCGTGTTGCAACTGTTCCAACCTCTGGCGGCCTGGAAGACGTGGTAATGCGTATCCTTGCTTCAAGCGAGCCAATCCCTCTGGACAAGATGGGCTTTTCCGATGCAAACTACAAGAATTTCACAGCAGCGGTATCCAATCCCTATGGCATTATTTTTGTATGCGGCCCCACTGGTTCTGGTAAAACAACCACGCTCCATTCTGCCCTGGGCTACATCAATAAGCCGGAAACAAAAATATGGACAGCAGAAGACCCCGTTGAAATTACTCAAAGGGGCCTGCGCCAGGTTCAGGTTCGACCCAAAATCGGGTTTGACTTTTCCACTGCCATGCGCGCCTTTCTAAGGGCTGACCCTGATGTTATTATGGTTGGAGAAATGCGTGATAAAGAAACAACACATATCGGCATTGAAGCATCCCTTACAGGGCATCTTGTTTTTTCAACCCTGCATACAAACAGTGCCCCGGAAAGTGTTACAAGACTTCTTGACATGGGCATGGACCCATTCAACTTTGCAGACGCAATCCTTTGCATCCTGGCCCAGCGGCTCTGCCGGACACTTTGCAAAAACTGCAAGGAAGAGTATCATCTGTCACAGGAGGAATTCAACCTGCTCCGCCACGAGTACGAAGAAGAAGCCTGGGATGCGCATAATGTTGCAACTTATGGTGAGACCTCAATGGCCATGAAACCTGTTGGCTGTGACAAGTGCAACAATTCCGGATATGCCGGTCGTATGGGAATCCACGAACTCCTTATGGGAACCGACGAAGTAAAACGCCTTATCCAGGAAAACGCCCGAATGGAAGTTATTAAGGAGCAAGCCCTTAAAGAAGAGATGACTACTCTGAAACAGGATGGCCTGGCAAAAGTCTTAAAGGGAGGTACAGACCTGCTTCAAGTAAGAAAAGTATGTATTAAGTAAAACAATTTTTACTTTTTTTATAAACAAACTAATCAGGATTTATGATTTTAAAAAAAAAATTATAAATCCTGATTTTTTTTACTAATCTTAAAACCAATTACTGTAATATCATCCTGCCTGTTATTGGCGCCTTGATATTCTTTCAATGTTTCTGTGATGATTTCCTGCTGGCGATCAAAATTCTCTTTGGAAATTTCCTGTAGAAGTTTCTTTAGCCGAATGGTGCCGAACATTAAGCCCTTTTCACCTCCAAGCTGATCTGTAATGCCGTCTGAGTACATATAAAAGGTCATTCCCTCTTCAACTTCTATGGTATGATTTGTATAGGTAAAGTTTAAATCAGATTTTCTGTAGCCGATGCTCTGTTTATCACCTTTTATAATTGTTAACCTGTCATCATGAACATATATCAGCGGCAGCCTGGCCCCTGCGAATGTAATGGTTTGCACCTCTTTATCAAAGTATATCAGAGCCACATCCATTCCGTCATCTGACAGGATCTCCTTAGAATTGTGCTGTAGAGAATTTTTAACAAAAATATTCAGTTTTTTCAAAATTCCAGCAGGATCAAAGCACCTTTCATCGGTTATTATCTTTCTCAGGCCCGAGGATGCGATCATGGACATAAGTGCTCCGGGAACCCCGTGGCCCGTGCAGTCAACAACTGCACCGGCAGTCCCGTTTTCAAAAAAATCAGCAAATACAATATCCCCGCCCACGATGTCCCTGGGCATCCAGATTACAAAACTTTCCGGGATTTTGGCCTTAAAAAAATCAAGGCTGGGAAGCAATGAACGCTGTATCATTTCCGCATATCGCAGACTCGCCATTATCTCCTTAGTGGCTTCATTAACCTGTACCAGGGACTTGTTTAACGCAAGCGTCCTTTCTGCAACTTCCTCTTCTAATTCCCTGGAATAATTTGCTTGAATTTGCTCTGTTTTTTTCAGGTTCTGTACTGCCTGTTTTTCTGCCAAAAGCCTTTGCTTATGTGCGGCCTGATTTTTAATTGCAATCACAGCGGACTGAAAAATAATAAAAAACAGCAAGCCATAGGGGGTAAGGTTTATTGTACTTCGGATGAATCCAAGAGCAAAGACTATATCGTAAATGAGGGTGAAAGCAAAAATACCAAACCCGCTTAAAATCACTTTAGCCAGCGGACTTCCTTCTTTTACTATTTCTCTTATTAGAACATATAGCACCCAGCTTATCGTAAAAACAATACAATACAGAAACAAAGAATAGATGGAACCAGTAATTGATGAAGAAAGCGGGAAAAATAGAAAATATAATCCAAATAATAGTAAGGCACCGACTAAAGTTTTGAAGAACCTGTCACGGCCCCTGGCCGGAAAAATGCTACGGATAAAAAACAAAAATACTGGCGCGCTAAGTATTAAACTCACAAAAAAGGCTCTGGAATAAACTCCATAAATGTGCAGGTTTGGAAAGGAATACTGAAAATAACAATTGAGAACAATTGAATATATTGAAATTAAAAAACAAAATACTCCAAACCAGCCAGGAGAACGATCCCGCGAATACAAACCAAACAGGATAAGATGATAGATCCCCATCACAAGAAGAACGCCTGTTGTAAAAAAATCAAGGGAACGATTATTATCAAGTCTGCTTTGAAGCTGAGTCGAGGTTCCGATTGTCGGGCTGAAATATGGCCCGCCACTGAAATCATGAAAATTGCTAACCTGGTAAATCAATGTCCATTGAGAAGCACAGGGGATTGAAGTAATATCAAATCGCCTGAGAGGAATACTGCTTTCTTTTGTTTCTCCAACGACTCCGCCCTTCAGGGTTCTGGCCAGTATTTCTCCCTTTGAAGAAAAAACCCTCAAAGAATAAGATGAAATCCCCCTCCTTGTCAGTATTGTCAGATTACTTGCAGGAACGGTATCTGTCAGATTATTCGGCAGTAAAACCTGTAGCTTGAAAGTTGCAAAACCAAGATGACCAAGCACCCTGCTGTCTGGAAGAACATGGGCATTCCAATAACCAGGAATATCAAACACTCCGTCGGGTTTAATGGAAGCACTGGAGCCTGTTTCCCTGCCATCAAGCAGTTTTTCCCAATATATCTCCCACGCCCCAGCCAGATCAACCGGGCCGTCCTTTTCAAAATCCCAGTCCCGCAAGTCAAGAACACCATCAACTGCAACAGGAGGCATTTTACCGGAATAATCCGTTGTACAGCCGGTTATAAACATTATGCTGGCCCAAATAATTAAAAGATATTGAGCCATTTTATAATTTTTTTTGAAGACCAT
>JAOZSB010000483.1:1177-2987 GCA_029939895.1 Desulfobacterales bacterium | reverse complement strand
CTAGTGCCCAAATCCAATTGAAATTATTCGATTTTTAACGGGACACTACTGACCGGGTGTAACATTTGATGGGTTATTTCTATTCCAATATTCTTGATACCTTTTAGCCTCAACTGGGGACATATCATCGATGAAGGTTCCTTTCTTTGAGCCTCTTAATGCCTTGCGCAATCGAAAATAATTACGACCCCACTTAATAACTTGCGGCCCTTTAGCCGCTGGAATAAGTGATATTCCAGTTTCTATGAGGTCTAACTCAGCCCCAATTCCAAGACCTGGATTTTTATCAACAAATACAACAGTGCCGTCTGGGTTATACATCGTACCAGATGAGGGGTCCCAAGCTGAACCGTCTTGGTGACGCTTCGAACCAGACGGGGGTTCCCAAGTAGTTTCAGTACCACTACCTTCTATAGCTAAAAGATCTTCTTTCGTATAAAATTTTCCGTTAATTTCATAATATGTTTTACCATTTCGGCTTATTGTTCCAAAAAGAGGTTTGCCTGAATCATAAATAGATAATGGAATACCAGGTTCAGTTCGTTTTAAGTAACCTGGTATCATATCGCCAGCAGAAGCAAGAAGAAGTCTTCCATCAAAATAATTAGGGTCAGGAATCTCTTCTGTTTGATTCCACTCAGCAATAGATTCTTCCGCTTTGACCTGACCACCATTCAAGCTATTATAGTAATTTGACCAAGACTTGGCATCTACAGCGTCCATCGCATAAAAAAGATCCCCATCCTGACCTGAATAACGCTTACTTTTCTTGCCCTTCGGAGCAGCGCCCGTTAAGAAACCAAGCACAGACGAGGACTTTTTAAAGTTTTCAAACGTATGTAGACCCTGCCCTGCCGCTTTCTTTATAGACTTGGACGGAGAAGAATCACCACTATCCCTGCCTTTACTGCCTTTACCCCCTTTATCATAAGCACTCTTGGACTCTTTATAGCTCTCCAAACTAGAATTGCTAAACACGCCCATCAACCCCCATGCATCCAGATACTTCAAAGGATTATTCATCACGTAAGCGTAGAGACACATGCCGTCAACATAGCCTGCGGGGTCGCGCTGGAGGAACCTGCCTAATGTTGCCGAGTACATGCGGTTGCGGTAGCACCACAGGCTTGACTCTGCGTCCCAGCGTCTGCCGGTGTAGCCGTATGGGTTACCGATTGCGCTTGATGGTGTTTTATTACCATTTTTGTCAAAGATCGTCATTAACCCAAAGGATGAATACCTATAAGTTTCTACGATTCCGCCTGAATTGTCACGGATTGCCGCTACATTGTACTGCCTGTCCTTGCTGTAATAGCTGAATTGCTGGGCTTCGCCGAATCAACAAAGGTGCAGGAGCTTCCATATTATCAGCCACAAAATACATTTTCATATTTGGTAATATCAGCCCAGCTTACGAGCTTGTCAATAATTAAGTATAGTGTTTAAATGCATAAGTATTGTTGATTTAAAATAGACAAAGAAACCTCCCCGGGTAATAATGGCTTTGATTCATAAGCTGCTGGACTGACTATGTCATCCAGAATTATTAACCACAAGGAGGTTTCAATGGATAGTATGCACTATATTGGATTGGATATCCACAAAAAAATCATCGCTTTTTGTATCAAAACCTGGAATGGAGTCTTGGTAAATCATGGAACAATACCAGCAACACGAAAGGGATTGGATGCATGGGTAGAAAAGTTGCCTCAGCCCTGGACTGTGGCAATGGAGGCGACTCTATTCACCGGCTGGATTTATGATTATTTGAAACCACATGCTTTTAAAATCAAAGTGGCACATCCAGAGT
>JAOZSB010000483.1:0-1167 GCA_029939895.1 Desulfobacterales bacterium | reverse complement strand
TGCTGAAAGCCATCACGGCAGCTAAGAAAAAAAATGATAAAGCTGATGCCGAAAAAATCGCTGATCTTCTTCGTGTGGATATGATTCCTGAATGCTACATGGCACCCGCCGAACTTCGAGAACTACGCAGGGTTCTTCGGTATCGAAATTATATCATACGGACAGCCGTGAAAGAAAAAAATAAAATATCGGGCCTGCTGATGGAGGTCGGCGCCACGTATTCCAAGAAACGATTACATGGCCGGAAATATTTTAATGATTTGCTCGGAAACATTGAAGACACTCCCGAGTCCGTCATAAACATGTTAAAGCTTAGCCGATCAAACCTTGAGATATTTGATGGTATTCAAAAGCAGCTTGTTCAAACACTAAAAAAAAATGCTTTGATTCGAAAACGGGTGGAACGGCTGATGACAATACCGGGTGTTGGAGAAATAAGCGCCTTGACCTGGGTGCTTGAAATAGGCGAGCCGGATCGGTTTGGCTCAATAAAGCAAGCGGTCAGCTATTGCGGCCTGTGCTCGGCTCAGCATGAATCTGCAGGAAAAGAGCATCGGGGGCCGATATCAAAAAAACGGAACAAACATATTCAGACCATTCTGGTTGAAGCAGCAAAACTCGCTCCTATATGGAATATTCAACTGGCAGCTGTTTATGAAAAAGAGCTAAAGAAAGGAAACAGAAATAAAGCGACACTTGCGGTTGCGAGAAAGTTAGTTGCATTTATGCTCGCAGTCGAAAAATCAGAAAAGGAATTTAAGGTTATGGAAGCAAACAGGGCAGCATAGGCCCTCTAAAGCGTCATCATACATGAATCTACCCGTCGTTCCTTGCATTCTGGGGACTGAAGTGATCGGCATTAGCTGTGATACTTCCATTTTTGTGTTTCGAGGCCGACGGGTTACCCAAATTTAAACTTCTGTAAAGGCCGTCCAAAGCCAGGCGGTTTGATACAGCAAATGGATGTCTGGTCAAAAGATTCTAATCTTTTTGACACATAAAAGTAAAGATTCGTTTGATATGGTGAGGCGTAAGAAATACTTATAAAGCTTCGATATAACCGCCCGGGGAGATGTTTTATTAGGGTTGGACAGGAGAAGTGTTATTTTTACGGGTCTGTAAAATAAAGTGTGTAAATGGTCGGTTTTAAGAATTGATTTTAAGTGG
>JAOZSB010000482.1 GCA_029939895.1 Desulfobacterales bacterium | reverse complement strand
AAGTTTGCGGGGCAGGGGATTTGTCCAAGGCAAAAAAATAATAATAATAGGAAATAATAGTTTTTTACATTTTTAGTATTGACCAGCACTCTCCATGGTGATATATCTGTAAGTTGAGTTAATTTAAGACTTGGAGGTATATAAATGCCAGATGAAACTCCCTATAACAAATACGATAATGCTATTGATATTTTACTTATGGCAGTGGAGTACATTAAAGAGGAAAAGGAAAACGATCAAGCTGACTTTGCAGAAACCGACAGCGTCATTGAACCTTACCTGAAGGCAGTTGAAGCCCTGGAGCGGGTTCGTGAAAATTTAAATGCTGAAAAACTTGCAGACTGGAGCCAGGACAATGTTTTTGACCTGTCCACAGACGTTGAAGCAGATATAGCCGAGAGGGACCAGCAACTTATCTACGCAGCAGGAAAAGGCAACCTTCAGGAAGTTACTACCCTTGTTGAAATGGATGCTGACGTTAATGCAAAAGACAGTATGCTCGAAATATCCGTCCTGATGTACGCTGCCATGTACGGTCATTCAGAAGTTGTAAAGTATCTGATCAAAAACGGTGCAGACATCAATGCGAGAAGCCTTTACGGTGATGTAGCCCTGGTCTATGCGGCCCTTAACAAACACAGGGAAGTGGTTGAGCTTTTCAAGGAAGACAAAAAAGCAATTTCAACAGCCCTGATGTGCGCATATCAAAATGGCTATACAGATGCAGTTGAAATACTGAGCGCATACAGGTAACAAAACTGTGGGCGAAAACGGGTTGCCACAGGTTCTTAGTTAATATAATTTTCTTACATAAGTTCCTAAAAATAAACGCTGCCGACTTACTTAAAACATGTCAGCCCTGCCTATTGTTGGCATATTTGGCAATATATTCGGATATATAACTAACTATATACTCGTCCATACTTTTACTTACATATCTGATTATATGCCTGATCCTTTTTTTCCAGGCAGCAACACCTGTCCAGGCACGACCCTGCAAACTATCTGCACTCCCTTTTGCTTTTTTCTTCTATATACTTATGAGGCCTTCTTAAATGGACATGGACAAAAATGTAATACCGGAAAACGCCCGAAAGATTCATCTTACAGCCGTCTGCGGTTCAGCAATGGGCGCGCTGGCGTGCCTGTTAAAGGATACCGGACATGAAGTGACTGGGTCAGACAGCCACGTTTATCCGCCAATGAGCACCTTTTTGATTGAAAAGGGCATAAAAATAATTGACGGATTTGCAGCAGAAAATATTTCCTATGGCCCGGATCTCGTAATAATTGGCAACGCCATCAGCAGAGACAACCCCGAAGCTGTTGCAGCAGACGAGATGGGACTTGCCTTTTGCTCCATGCCCCAGGCCGTGAACCACTTTGCAGGCATGGGAAAACAAACCCTCCTGGTGGCAGGAACCCACGGCAAAACAACCACATCTTCCATCCTGGCATGGCTCCTGTACTCGGCAGGACTCGATCCCACATACATGATAGGCGGTATTTTAAACAACTTTGGCAGCAACTTCAGGGCAGGAAACGGCGGCTATATGGTCGTTGAAGGCGATGAGTACGACACAGCCTTTTTTGACAAGGGCCCAAAATTCATGCACTATGACCCGGCTGTCTCAATCCTTACGAGCGTTGAGTTTGACCATGCTGACATCTACAGGGATCTGGATCATGTTAAGGAAGCATTTTCAAATTATACGGCAAAGCTGAAAAAAGAATCCCTGCTCCTGACCTATGACGCAGGCGACAACATTGACGATGTTGTAAAGGACTGCAAATCAAGAATCGCAAGCTACGGCCTGATGAACGACAGTGCCTGGAAACTTGGCGACATTTCCATAGAACCGCCCTGGTCAAGATTTACCATCTCAAATAATGACGAAAAATTCGAGTTCAAAGCAAAGCTCATGGGCGAACACAATCTTTTAAATGCAGCATCGGCTATTGCCACAGCATTTGATATTGGAATCTCCCCCAGCGCAATCGCAACAGGGCTTGAAACCTTTGAAGGCGTGAAAAGACGGCAGGAAATACGGGGCGTTAAAAACAGCATTACCGTGATGGACGACTTTGCTCACCACCCCACAGCAGTGCGGGAAACCATCAGAGCAGTAAAACCCTTTTTCAGCAAGGGCAGGCTGATAGCTGTTTTTGAACCGCGAACCAATTCTTCCATGCGTGATGTTTTCCAGGAAATATACCCCCAATCCTTTGACGGCGCAGATATTGTGCTGATCCGCAAACCATCCCTCCTGAAAAAAGTTCCAGAGGGCCAGAGGTTCTCATCTGAAAAACTTGCCCAGGACCTCCAGAAAAAAGGCATGACAGCAATCTGCTTTCCAGACACAGACGCAATAATAGAAAAAGTAAAAGCAGAAGCAAAACCAGGCGACCTCGTTATGGTGATGTCCAACGGCGGCTTTGACAATATCCATGAACGCCTGCTGGACGTGCTTTAACACAAAAAGCAACGGGCGATGCATTTTGTGGTTGTTAATGTGGCATATCGAAGTGTTTTTGTTTATGTAGCAAAGCCCAGCAATTTAGGAAAGGTTCAACTATCAACTGCTGGGCTTGTTTGTGTTTCCCAGCCATCAACCAAAATTTACGCTTTTCTTAATCCAGAGACACAAGAAAAATTAAAGATCAACCCAGCCTACGAGCTATGATGCAGCTTTTTATTAGAGCTATACCATACTGTAAAGAACTTTTTTGGCTCTTAGCCTGGCATTAGTTAAGCCTTTGATGCAAGAAGGCGAATAGAACAGCCCTGCCTGCGAGCTGTTAACCTTCTTTACCCCGCTTGTGCTATGTTTGTCTGGTAGCCTGCCCCTCCGCAAAAATCTTTTAATATCAGCCCTGTCTGATTATGCAAAAAAATGATGGTTTTTTCCTTGCGTTTGTACCTCTTTTTATATATTAATACAGTAGTGTCCCGTTAAAAATCGAATAATTTCAATTGGATTTGGGCACTAG
>JAOZSB010000135.1:9376-11331 GCA_029939895.1 Desulfobacterales bacterium | reverse complement strand
CTGAGTGATTGTATATATTGTCCCAAAAAAAATAAACTTCGACCAGAATAGTGAAGTGAATTCTCATGATTGCTACGCATCTCATCAGGTTTATTTTCAAGGCATGCAATCATGCCCAAGAGCAAAAAGCCATTGGCAATATCATCTTTCTTGATATTTTCTGCTTCTCGTTTAAATCCTGCAAGCTGAAATTCATCAATAGCCCCAGATTGTGCCATTTGGTTAAGCTTGCCGATTATTTGGTCTGTCTTAAATTCTGGTTCTGCAATCATTTTGTTCCACCAATAAATAAAATTTGATTTTACCTACTAATATTATCGGCAATCCCATATGAAATGTCAAGCAAAACCGACCTTGTTCCAGTGTAATGCATTTGGGAACATGCTTTCCCTATTTCAAAGCCGCAAGCCGTTCTACTGCACTGTCACGAACAAATTTTGAAACGTCTTTTTTGCTGGATTTTTCCAGAATTTTTTTATTGTCGAGCTTTTTTACAGCAGTGAGTCGTACTGCCCAGCTTGCGTCTTTTTCCAGAACTTCTGCAAGGAGTTTCTGATCACTGACCCTCTTTATTGCAACCCGTCTTGCATCATCGTTTGGAGCTGTCAGGGCAATGTCGCCAAGCACCTCCCTGTCTTCGATATGCTCGACAGCATAGGCGCAAATGTCGTCGCTTGGGTCTGTTTTGGCAATCTCGCCCAGCTCAGCTTCATCGGTGATTTTTTTAATCGCCTTTTTCTTAACATCATTGTCAGAGGCCAATTTTCCTAACTGCACAAGGTATTGCTGCTCAAATATTTTATCTACTGCAATTTCTCTTATGCTTCCGTTTGTGTCCTTTTCTGCTGCCTTGTAAAGTACTTCCTGTGAATCAACCCGTTTGACGGCAGCAATCCTTACACCCCAGTCCGGGTCTGATATTGCTATGTCTGCGAGTACTTCCTGGTTTTCCAGCTTACGAACAGCAGCGATTCGAACCCCGTCAACATCGGCTGTTTTTGCTACATCTGCAATAAACCCCTCATCACTGAGCTTGTCAAGGGCAAGGCTCCTTATATGCTCGGCAGTCTCCTGCTTTGCTACCCTGGCGAGGAGTGACTGATCGTCAATTTTAAGTATTGCTGCTTCCCGTGCCTCCTCAGACTCTGCGTTAATTGCAATATCTGCAAGTACTTTATCTTCATCAATTTTGTCTATCAGCATGGAGGCAACCTGGGCAGCCTGGGGCATTTTGGCGAGTTCACAGAGAAGTTTTTTGTCGGTCACCATTGCTGCTGCCGCAGCCCGTACATGCTCCGAGTCCTCGGTCTTTATTACCTGTTTCAGGATTTCCTGGTCATCGAGTCTTTCCACCGCTGCCAGCCGAACCTCCCAGACTGAATCCTTGAGCGCAACCTCGGACAGGGTTCCCTTTAACTCCAGCTTTTTAACTGCTGCAATCCGTATGCTGTTAGCCAGGTCCGTCCTTGCAATTCCTGCCAGTGACTCCTGGTCCTCAAGCCTCTCAACAGCAGCCAGCCGGATTTCATCGGATTTTTCATTACGGGAAACCTGTGTTAGCACTTCCTGGTCAGTTATTCGAAGAACCGCCTCCAGCCTGGTTTTATCGTCTGTATCGGTTAAGGCGATTTTTGCAAGAATTTTTTGATCCTCAACCTTTTGAACCGTCTGCCTTCTAATGTGCGGGTCTGTTGCATTTAGAGCAACGTCACAAATTACTTCCTGATCCGTCAGCTTTTCCGCAGCAGCAAACCGCACAAAATCAGATGGATCGGTTTTGGCGAGTTTCCCAAGCATCACCTGGTCTGTCAGCCTTTCAGCAGCAGCCTTTCTTACCTCGTCACTCTGGTCATTTGTAACTATCCAGGCAAGGAGATCCTGATCCTCAATACCTTCTACCGCAGCCGCCCGAAGCCGCCTGTCCTTGTCGTGGAGCGCGATTGCTATAAGCTGCT
>JAOZSB010000135.1:0-9276 GCA_029939895.1 Desulfobacterales bacterium | reverse complement strand
GCAGCCGCCCGAAGCCGCCTGTCCTTGTCGTGGAGCGCGATTGCTATAAGCTGCTCCTCATTTTCCATGCGTTCCACAGCAGCAAGACGCACGTCCCAGGCAGGGTCTTCCTGTGCGATTTTTGCGAGAATTTCCTGATCCTCCACACATTCCACCGCAGCAAGGCGCACCTGCCAGTCATCATCTGTAAGGGCAATCTCCACCAGAACGTCCTTATCCTCCAGCCTTTTTGCGGCTGCCGACCGTACACGCTCATCACTTGCGGTTCTTGCCAGCTTCACAAGCAAATCCTGATTAACAAGTGCATCCACCGCAGCAGCCCTTACATCGCTGGAGGTATCTTCCATGGCAGCAGCAGCTATAAAATCCTGGTCAGAAATCCTGCCAAGTGCTGCAATTTTTGCATCATCATTTAAGGATTCTCCACCGATTTTTTTGAGCATTTCCTGGTTGTCAATCCTTTGTACTGCTGCACTGCGCACACTCTCGGATGCCCCGTCCATTGCTATTGCAAAAAGCCTGTCAATATCATCAACCCTCCTGACGGCAGCAAGTCCTACCTGTTCATCAAGAGCTGTCTTTGCTATTTTTTCAAGGTTCTTTTGATTCTTAAGCCGTTCAACTGCTGCCTTTCGTACAACCTCAGCTTCGGATTCAACCGCTGCGAGGGTCAATTCTTCCTGCAGGTCTTCCCAGTTCAGTTCAACCAGGTCGATTGATTTTTGAGTACCTGTTTTTTTTATTTCATTAACAAGTACAATATCCTCCAACCGCCTTTTTGAAGCCCTGCGAATGCTTTTTTTGTTTTCGGGTTTTAAAAAAATGGCAAGAATTTTTTTACTGCAAATTCTGTTGACAGCCAGCACCCTTACATCCTGGAGTACTGCATTGCTGGCAACCGTGGTCAGTACAGAATCCTCAGCAATTGTTTTAAGGATAACTCCTGCGATCTCCAGGTCGTTGGAAGTAATCGCTATCTGGAGGGCAAGTATTTTGTCCTTTATTCTTTTTACTGCAAGCTGTTTTACAGCAAGGCTCTGGGAAGTTTTTGCAAGCTCTGCCACCAGCTTTTTATTTGAGATTCGCTCCAGGGCAAGGGCTGCCATATTTTCATCGGTTGCATTTTTTGCAGCTAAAAACAGATCTTTTTTCAACTTCTTCCACTTGGGACGGTCAGAAGCTATCCCCATAAATGCTGCCAGATCAAGGTCGTCAAGTCTTGTTTTAACTGCTTTTTGCAGTATGTTGTCATGGGTTTCAGCCAGATTTGATAAAAGGTCGTTTTCTGATATTCTCGCAACAGCCGTTTTTTTTACGCTTTCATCACTGCTTTTTTTGGCAAGCTCCGCCAGCCTGCCCTGGTCTTTAATCCTGCGAACAGCAGCAACCCGGACTCCCTCGTCAGGGTCATCAAGAACAAGGCCGGCAAGAATTTCAACATCATTGAGTTCAGCTACTGCCTCGATCCTTTTTAAGGGGTCCTTATGTTTCCATTTTGATTTAGAAAAAAAAGCCATATACCAGCCAGTCTTTTGTGCATCAATTCAGGGTTGCCGTCTGCCCGTTAAACACCTGTAAATGCCTGTAAATTAGAGGTTGATGTCGGTTCTGATTTCGGGCGGAATAAATCATTATATACTCCGGGTAACAAAAAAGCAAACATATCCAGCCCTATACCGATATATTGTTTGATAAAATATTATTGACTTTGAAGTGATAGTTTTATATTTTGTTCGTGTGCGAATGACCTTGGCGAAATATTATCAAATAAATTCCACGATATTTTCGTGCAGTACTCGTTGAAAAACAGGGGCATCTGGCGGTTGGTAAGCAATCGTGCGGTTCGTACCCCAAGTCAAAAAATCAGTTGCAATACATCAAATTTCAGCACCTCAAATTTCAGCGCATAGTACAAGTTGTCAAAAAGTAACGTATCGGCAAATCAAACAGGATAATAATTCAATATACACCTTGAAGTTCTGGAGGCCAAATGAAACGTTTATTACCTTTACTTTTGTTGTTAGTACTTTTGTGCAGTTGCAGCCAGCTTGAAACCATACCATACTGCTGCCCGGAGCAGACACCAGAATCATTTTGCGATATGCAGCCCTGCATGGAGATTGGTTCAACAGGTATAATCATTATCCAGCCGACCTCTACTGCAATAGTTTATTTTCTGGCGGGCCTGACGATCTGGGTGGGTTTTTATTTTTTGAAGATTAAAGAAAAGCATAGATCCCGTTACTGGTGGGGCATTGCAATGATTTTAGGAGGAGTTGCCGCCGTGCTTGCAGGTTCCAGCTACCAGGCCTTTGGTTATATGCTGAAGTGCGCCGGGCGGGAGACCTGTATCTGGACAAACTGGCTGGAGATTATCTATAATACACTTTCAGTGGCAAGCTTTAATGCCATGCTGGTTGCTGTTTCAATTTCCTGTACAAAGGGAACATTTCGAAAAATACTTTGTGGCTACGCAGCAGTAAATTCTTCGGTTCACCTTGTTGTTACTATGGTTGGCGCGTTGTTGCCCAATAAATTCATGATCTCCTTTGAGCTTCTTGTGCTGTTTGTCGGCCCGACTTTACTGTTCTTTCTTGCATTGAATTTGATCCGGTTTATTAAATACAGGGACACAATGGATCTTGCGCTGCTCTGCACATGGGTTATCCTCTTTGGTACGATAATTGTCTACTACGCATACATGATGGCAGGAATAACACAGGATTTGTGGGCAGATGGAATATGGTTTTCAGAAAATGATGTGCTCCACGTTGCAATGCTCGCATGGACACTCTACATTCCATTGGTTCTGGCAAAACGTGTCAGGGATGCTGACTGATAATTGTTAAATCAATCTTTTCTACAAAGGGGTGAACGTGATTATGTTCATCCCTTTTTGTTGCTTATTTCTATTAAAACCCATGGCGTTTTTTTATTTTTGCAACGGTTCCGTCTTCTGTGATTTGTTTCAGCCCTTTGTTAAAAGCAGCCCCGATAGATTTAAAGTCTGAAATTTTTTTGGAAATAACCAGGTACTGCTGATCGGTTTGCAGGGCGGGCATTATGGCTTCAAAGGTTTCCGGGGCAACCATGCCAGAGTTATTGATAGCCCACATTGCCTGCAATCTGTCGGTTATGGCTAAATCCACTTTTCCCTTAATCAGCTTCATGATGTTTTCATCGTCTGTGTACGACTTGGTTTTTCTAACCTCAGCTTGAACAAACTCTTTTGGGTAGTTATAACCAAAGACATAGCCGATTGATAAATCACTAATATCGTCAAAGGTTTTAAAGGAAATATTAAGATCTTTTCTTTTGTATAAAACAATTTCCTGGGGCAATGGAACGGGGTCTGAGAATAAAAAGTATTTTAATCTTTCCTTGCGATACCACAGGGTAAACATGCCATCAAACTTACCATTCTTCGTCATGCTTTTGCCTCGAGAAAAGGGCAAAAACTCAACCTTAACATTATACCCGACCCGCTTAAATGCGGTTGCAATGATTTCTGAAATCACTCCGTTATTTTCTAAGGTCGACGCATAATAGGGGGCATAGTTAATTGATGCCAGTGAGATGGTTCTGTTTTCGGCCTGGGCCTGGGCAATGAACAAACCTGCAAAAATGGTCAAAGATAATAATCTTATTAACCTCATGCTCATCCTCCTTTTTTATCTAAACAAAACTACAATCCTGGTTTTTTCAGGATTGCTTTTATATGAAGCCTTGCGCGATTGAGAGGGAGGTACAGGTTTGCCCGGTGGTTGGCAAACATTCCACCAGGGCCGGAGTCGGTTACGATAAATGGATTAATTGCAGCAGCCTGTTTCAGGAACTCTACTGCATAGTGGAGATGGTCCCTGTCCTTGTCTGAATGTATGGCAGAGAAGAAGTCTTCCTTTACTGCTTCTAAAATCTCCGCCATTGTAGATGCAACGCCCTGGGCGTTGTAGAAGATGTCGTCTACTTCAACATCTCCGCCTGATTCTTTGAGCAGGCTTGTTTCAACGATTGAGAGCAGCTTGTCATATTCGTTTAAAAGGTTTGCAAGGCCCAGGAAGTTTGATGTCCTCATTGTTGCTGCACCCGTTTCTACGGCAGCCTGAAAGGATTCAAGATGATTGATGCCCTCCATGAACTTTGATTCTGAAGACGGGAACATTAGCCTTTGCTCGTCAGCATTGAAGTACTCAACGGCGCTGGCAAGATCTTTGTTCTTTGTGTCGCTTACGGCAATGTCGCTGAGAATCACCGGGATAGTTGCTCTGGTTACAGCAACCACGCCAAGCTGAAAGTTTGCTACATCGTCAGTAAATCTGGTCAGGTCGTTTGGCCTGTAGCCCATGAATCTGTCATTGAGTTCCCGCCTGATAGGGGCGGTGCAGGCTTCAATAAATGTCAGCCCCTGGGTGGAGCCGATCCTTGCGGGTTCTTCCTTTGCTTCAAATACTGGTGCAATGGTTTCTTCCGGTTCATGCTCAACTGCCTCAGGCGCAACATCTGTTTCAACATGCGCTGTTTCTGCGGCAGGTGCATCAGCAGGCGCTGCATCATGCACGGCAGCATCTTCTTCCGTGGTTACTTCCGTGTCCCCGTGTTCTGTTGCAGTATCGCTTTCGGAGCTGGTTTCAGAAGCTGCATGTTCTGTTGCAGCGGCTTCGGCTGTATCATCTGCATGTTCTGTGTCATTGGTTTCCGGGGGTTCTGTATCCTGGTGTTCATCAGTATGTTTGTCCGCAAGAGGGGTGTCAACATGCTCTACAGCAGGTTCTTCAAGGACTGGTTCATCAAGGGGAGTGTCAGCAGTATCAGGAACAGCGATATTTTCTTCCGGCAATGCCTCTGGTAGTTCCGGCAATGCCAGGGGTTCCGGCGTTGCGGTTTCAGCAGTCTCAAAAACATCGGTCTCGGCAACATGGGTCTGGCTGTCGTTTGAAGCGTCTTTATCAAAATAATTAAACAGGAAGCCCAAAGCGAAAACTACAGCAGCGGCAACAATTAAACCAGCGACAATTCTGTTTGTCTTAAATCGCTTGTAGGCCTTTAACATTTCCTTTTCGTCTTCAAACCCAATTTTATTCAGCTCGGTCTCTTTCATGGATCATCCTTTTCGTAGTTTACGGACATCTCCGATCCTTAAAGTAACTTTGATTGCATCAAAATACTCAATAAGTGGTATAACATATTTCCGTGACGAGGCCGTCAACTCCTTGAACTTCGGAGTGGTGATTTCCAGGTTCTGGCTTAGATACTCCACAAGCCTGGTTTTTATATCTTCAATATGGTCTGCATGGAAATATAATCCTTCTTTTACCTTAATTACGCTCCCTTCGTCAATCAAAAGCGTAAGAACTTCCTCGGCCTGTTTTTCATCGGCCTTGAATGATGCTGCTATATCCTTGAAATTCGGGGGTGCAAGCCCACCTTTAATATATGCGCTCAGGATCGCAGTACGTGCTTTTTCCTGATCCATGGCAAGAGCTACCTTGTGATTTGCAAGGGAGACATCCTGTCTGTCCTGTTTTATTTTTTCGTCCTTTGCCAGGCTTGCCAGAAGAAGTGTGTACAGCTTCTGGGTGATCTGTCCGGGCAGTTTTGATTTTAGTTCTTCCTTTGGCATCCCTGTTTTCAAGGGTTTGCTGGCATGATAGCTTTTTAAGCTTTCCGTGATATTATTTTTCAGGTTTTCAAATATCTGTGAATCCACGTATATTCTGGCTTCCTTATCAGCAGTAATCAGGCTGCGCTTTGAAAGAAGTTCATCCAGCTTTTTTTTCACCCCTTTTTCCGAGAGGTTGGTTAAAACCATGAGGTCTGAAAAGCCAATCCCCTTGCCGCCGCAGTCAAAGGCATGGAAGCGGATTGCTTCTGCCGGGTCGCCTCCTGCAAGCATGTTCAAGCCTTCCAGCACATTTTTTTTGAACTTTTTATGTTTTACAGGCACTGGGTTTAAAATGGTTCCACCGCCGATTGTTCGCACTGGCGAGTAACTGCGCACCACAAACCTGTCGCCCTTTACCAGCGTGACCGGGGCCTCCAGGCGGATCTGGGCAAACCCGACATCACCAGGAAGCATTTCTTCTGTTTCCAAAGGTACGACAACGCCTGGTATCTCGCTGGTTCCAGTGTGGAACCTGACCCTGGCCCTGTTTTTCAGGGGCCTTTCGCAGCTTGAAAGATATTGCAGACTCACGTCTGTCATGTAGTTTGATTTTAAAATTCCAGGGTGGGAGACCACGCCCCCCCGTTCTATTGCTGCTTTTTCAAGGCCGGAGAAATTTATGGCGGTTCTAAGGCCGGCGGTTGCCTCTTCCACGCTTTCGTTGTGAACCTGAAGCCCGCGAACCTTTGATACGATTTCTCCTGGATATATCATAACCTGGTCGCCGACTTTTACTTTGCCGGAAACAAGGGTTCCTGTGATAACAGTACCAAAGCCCTTCATGGTGAAAACCCGGTCTATGGGGAGCCGGAAAACACCAGAATCTGCCATGTCCGGGAGGTTGGTGCATATTTCATCAAGAACAGCAATAAACTCTGGAATCCCCTCGCCAGTAGCAGAGGACACCTCAACAACAGGAGCATCCTCAAGAAACGTACCATCCACAAAGTCCATCACATCTTCACGCACAAGCTCCAGCCAGTCTGGATCGGCAATGTCTGTCTTTGTCAGGACAATCATACCATGCTTGATTCCCAGGAGGGAGCAAATCTCCAGGTGTTCCCTGGTCTGGGGCATAACACCTTCATCAGCCGCAATCACCATTGCAACTATGTCTATCCCGGTTGCCCCTGCAACCATGTTTTTTACAAATTTTTCATGGCCCGGAACATCAACAACACCAACATGAAAACCGCCAGGAAGGTCAATGGACGCAAAACCAAGCTCAATGGTTATGCCCCGCTCCTTTTCTTCCTTTAAACGGTCAGTGTCAATGCCGGTAACCGCCTTGATAAGGCTTGTCTTACCGTGGTCAATGTGTCCTGCCGTACCAAGTATGAATTGCTTCAACTGGGTGTTTCTCCTTTTTTACGTTTGCTGCGATTTTTGAAATACTCCTTTATATATACAGCAACCATAAGAAATATGCAAAGCCCTGCTGCAAACTCTATCCCTTTTGCTGGATAAAAAATCCGCATGAGAACAATGGAAAATACTCCGGCGAGTATCAATCGAATTATAAAGATGTTAAAATTTCGCATTTAAATTACCAATCGGTTAATTGCTGAAAGATTGTATTAAGCCCTTAAAAAAATAACTGCTGAAAAAAACCCTGCCACAATCAGGCAAATAAACAGATAGCGCAGGCTCGAAAAAACAAAACAGCTTCATTAGCAAGCTTAAAGAACTATTGCACAAGGATTCATTCCTTTCAAGTATGAAATGGAAAAAGGAACAACAGGAATGACAGCTGTATAATCCAGTATATAGGCGCAGAACCCAGACGCAGGGCCGATGGAGCGTGTGCAAATACCCCATGTGCTTTGAAGGTTTTTAAAAAAACCACCTTTCACGACAATATTTTTCTTGATATTACTTGAACTGTTGACTATTTTCGACTTCGGGCTTTTTGTTTACCTGTGTCAGCGAAAGCCTTTAAGCTGTCATAAAAACAGCTGCAAAAAATATCACGCACGTTTGAGCAGCACCAGCGAAAGTCTGCGATCTGAAAGGTAGAAATAAAATCATGAAAAAAAATTTAACAATGGATTTAACAAAAGGTTCAATTCGCAGTCATATGTTAAAGCTGGCTATCCCAGCAACCGTGGGATATTTTTTTAACACAATGTACAACGTGGTTGATACTTTCTGGGCAGGAAAACTTTCTACAGACTCCCTGGCCGGGCTTTCCATGAATTTTCCATTATACCTGCTTATCCTGTCTCTTGGAGTCGGGTTCTCAAGCGGTGCTGGTGCATTGATCGCCAATGAAATCGGGGCTGGAAGGGATAAAAGCTCAAACAAGTATCTTTCCCAGTCAATCTCCCTTGCCTTTATTACATCTTTAATATTTACTATACTGCTTCTGGTTCTGCTAAAACCGATATTTGTACTTTTAAACGCCGAGGGCGAGGTGCTTGCTTCGGCAATGAGGTATGGGATAGTTCTTGTTCTGGGTATAGCTGTTTTAAGCCTTGTTCCGGTTATTAACGCCGGCCTTATAGCAAAGGGAAATACCAGGACATACAGGAACGTGCTTATTGCAGGATTTTTTCTAAACCTGGTGCTTGACCCGCTTTTCATTTTTACATTCAAGCTTGGAGAATCAGGCGTAGCCCTTGCAACGATTCTTATACAGGCCATGAGCCTTGCTTATATCGCCAATACAGCACGCAAATCAGGTTCCTTTTCCGGATTGAAATTTTCTGACTTTATACCAGAAAAAAAATACACAATCGAAATACTGAACCAGGCTATACCTGCGACAGTCAGTTTTTTCACCATGGCCCTTGGAACATTTGTCATAACATACTTTGTTTCATCCTTTGGCAGGGACGCGGTTGCTGCATATGGTGCTGCCATACGGGTAGAGCAGATTGCGCTTGTACCCACAGCCGGGCTTAATGTTGCACTTGCAGCACTGGTAGGGCAAAACAACGGCGCAGGAAAAATGGACAGGGTAATGGGTTCGTTCAAAACAAGCCTGCTTGGCGGAGCACTGGTTATGCTGGCTATACTTCCCCCTGTTCTTATATTTGGAAGGCAGGTAATCTCTGCTTTTACGGAAACCGAACCTGTAATAAGAATGGGGTACAACTACTTACTTATCCAGGGGCTTACATTCTACAGCTATATACTTCTCTACCAGAGCAATGCACTTCTCCAGGGCATGAAAAAACCAGCCATGATAATGTGGATGGGGCTATACAGACAAATTGCCGCACCAGCAGTAGTTTTTTCCCTCCTGTGCTTTACCTTTGCCATGAAAGAAAAGGGTGTGTGGTGGGGACTTGTCATTGTAAACTGGTCAGCCGCTGTTTTTACTTTTTTACATGCAAAACGTGTTTTTAACAGCCTTCGTCACAAACAAGCTTGAATTCCCCAAGCTAAACCCGTATGTGGCAGCTTTTATAAATTTGATTTGACAAAATGAAAATTGTTTTGTACAATTGTACCTATGAGAATAATTGTCGACACAAATATATTTATAGCAGTTGCATTAAATGAACCTGAAAAAGGCAGACTCATACAAATTACTGAAAACCACGATTTGATCTCACCTCGTAACGTCAACCTAAAAATGACCCCCAACGACAATGCAAATTTGACCCACC
>JAOZSB010000134.1 GCA_029939895.1 Desulfobacterales bacterium | reverse complement strand
ATAGCTAATATGTTTTAATTTAAAAAATCTGGCATATTTCTTGATAATGTAATTAAACTGAGTATTGCTGAGTCGAGAACCTGAAGCAATGTATCAAGGGTTTTTCGGTTGTTGCCATGCTGTATAATTTTGCAAATATTAACTACTATAATAAATAAATTGAATGTGAGGAAAAAATGTTCAAAGGATCAAAGGTCTTTATTAACACAATTGTTTTAACTGTTTTACCTGGTCTGGCCCTGGCTGCTGAAACAGGGCAGGTCGATACTGGTACAACCGCCTGGATGCTCACCTCAACAGCCCTTGTACTTCTTATGGTGCCTGGACTTGCGATGTTTTACGGCGGACTTGTACGAACTAAGAATGTGCTTGGAACCATGATGCACAGCTACGTTGCCATGGCTATTATTGGTGTGCTTTGGGTGGTGTGTGGTTACTCTCTGACATTTGGCAAAAGCATCCTGGGCGGTTTTGTGGGATGGAACAGCGATTATTTTATGCTCTCCGGTATTGATGAGATGATTACCAATGGGGTGCCGGAGTATGTTCTTGCAATGTTCCAGGGCAAATTTGCAATTATCACACCTGCACTGATAAGTGGTGCATTGGCTGAGCGTGTCTACTTTCGGGGATACTGTCTTTTTATTGCGCTGTGGTTCCTTTTTATTTATACGCCATTGTGTCACTGGGTGTGGGCATCGGATGGATGGCTGTACAATTATGGTGCAGCCGGTGTGATAGATCTCGCTGGTGGCCTTGTGATACACGTTTCCGCTGGTATAAGTGCATTGGTCGTTGCCGTATATCTTGGACCGAGGAAGGGATTTCCCAAGTCGAATATGCAGCCCAATAACCTTGTTATGACTATGATGGGTGCGGGTCTTCTTTGGGTCGGCTGGTTTGGTTTTAACGCAGGCTCCACAGTGCAGAGCGGTCTTGATACAGCACGCGCACTTACCATGACCCAGGTTTCTGCGGCAGCCGGTGCATTAACATGGATAATTATTGAGGCCATTAAATTTAGAAAAGCCACATCACTGGGCTTTGCATCGGGCATTCTTGCGGGACTGGTTGTAATTACACCTGCTGCCGGTGTGGTTCAGCCTGGCGGTGCAATGATGCTTGGTGCCATGTCATCAATGGTCTGCTTTTTCGCAATCAGCATGAAAAATAAGTTTAATTATGATGATTCTCTTGATTGTTTCGGGATTCATGGTGTGGGTAGCGGACTTGGTGTGCTGCTTCTCAGCTTTTTTATTCGGGATTCCTGGATGGCATCAGCATCAATATCCGCTGGAAAACCGTGGGGAGCCTTTGATCAGTTGCTTGTACAGCTCACAGGAATGGGTGCTACAATCGCAATCTCACTAATTGGTACGATTATCATTTGCATTGTTGTGGAAAAAATTGTAGGTTTCAGATTGGATCAAGAAAAAGAACAAATCGGTCTTGATCTTTCCCTTCATGGTGAGCATGGATATGGCATGATTCAGTCCTGAGCGTTTGTATTGTGAATATCGACAAACGCAGACTCTTGCAGATCGGCAATTGCGAATTAAAACGGACGGTTATAGAACAAAAAATAGAAGATGAAAGGCTATTATTATGAAAAAAATCGAAGCAATAATCAAACCATTCAAGCTTGATGAGGTCAAAGAGGCCCTCAACGAAATTGGTGTCCAGGGTATGACAATAACGGAAGTTAAAGGGTATGGGCGACAGAAGGGCCATAAGGAAATATATAGAGGTGCCGAATATGTCGTAGATTTCACTCCCAAGATGAAAATAGAGATTGTTTCTGACGATGCTTTGGCTTCAAAAATTGTTGAGGTCATTCAGGAAGCCGCAAATACCGGCAAGTTAGGTGACGGCAAAATTTTTATTATTCCAATCGAAGATGCAATCAGGATCAGAACCGGCGAAACAGGCGTTGACGCAGTTTAGTTTTTTTTGTTTTACTTACAACTGGCTCATCATTTAACAGTCATGGGTGTATGCTCTTCAACATATCTTCAAGATACAGGTAATGTGAACGGCATGCGCCCTTACCAGTCAACCGGAACCCTGACGGTCTGCTTTGCTTTGTTGTTGAAAAGCAGGTAGCCGTGGTGGCGGCCAAAAAGAAATATATCCCTTGTAATCGCTACATCTGCTGTACAGTATTCAACAATTTCCTTAATTTTTCCCTGCTTCCACCACTTGAGCGCCTGGAGTCCATCGGCGGTTTTTGGTGCATTAAGGGTAACCTTGCCTAGGTGATCAAGGGAAAGACGGTAGCCAAGGCGATTATGTACCTTTTCAAGGAGATCAAGGGTTGGCAGGCTTTTATAGTCAAAATCAACGTAGCCCTTCAAAACAAGGTAGTCAAAACGCTTGATATTGAAGCCCACGACTAAATCCAGGGTTTTTAGTTTGTTTACAAATTCCTCAATTTCATCGTCAAGATACTCAGTAAACCTGTCCTCAACAGAATCATAAAGAACGACACAGCTTATGCCCATCAGGTCGGCTTTGTCCCACCCGCCTACTTCCGCAGCACTTCTCTGGGTCTCAATATCGAATACTCCGTACCGCTCAGGCACATGAATTTGAGAAAGTTCAGAATGCGACAGTTTGGCAGGCGAGGGAACAGGTGGGGGAGGTTCAGGAATATTTTTATGACTGCCAATTGTTTTTTTGGTTATTTTTTTTTCTTTTTCAGCCTTATACTTTTTTATCTTTTTTTCAAGACGCTCCACATCGGCTGCTGACTTATTGCCTGGTTCTGCTTTTCCAGCCTTGATATTTGACTTGCTCTTAGCTGGTTTAACATTTGAATCAATTTTTGAATCTGCACCCAGCTTTTTGCCCATGGTGATTTTAGCTTCCAGGTTTTGAATATCATCCTCATCAATACCTACTTCAAAAGGATCGCCAGGCTCCTCTGTGGGGGCTTCTTCAATTACTTCTGGAATATCTTCTTGAACTTTACTTATTACTACCTCAACATCCCCTTTTTCCATGGGAGGGGAGTTTTTTATTGCTTCAAGTATGTAAACTGCCGAAGCTTTGTCAATGGGCCTGTTGCCGGAGCCACACTTGGGTGAATGTACGCAGCCAGGGCATCCAGTGTCGCAGGGGCAGTCTTTTATGACCTTCAGGGTATATTCAAGGAGGTGTTCTCTTTTTTTAAATGCCTGGTTGCTCAGGCCGGCACCACCTGGTACTGCATCGTAAATAAAGACTGCTGCTGTATTTGTCTGGGGATGAAAAGTATTTGAAATTCCCCCAAGGTCATTCCTGTCGGTAAGTACCAGTAAAGGAAATATTCCAATTGCAGCATGTTCAATTGCGTGTATTCCACCCATGAAATGGAAGTAATTGTCTTCTGTCAATGCCTGAACTTTTAAAGGTATCACAAACCATACACCCTCGGTTTCAAATATCTGCGGGGGAAGATCCAGATCAATTATGTTAAGGCGTTTTTTGTTGTATATCTGCCATTTTTCATAACCAGTGACTTGATCCGTAACCTTGAGCCTGCCTGAAAATGCAGTTGTTCCCCACACCTGGCCCTGATCATACACTTCAATTATTTCTGTATTTTTGTTTGCCCGAACCCGTGTGTAAAAATCAACATTAGCTCTTTTAACTTTTACGCTTCGATCAATCAGGTCAAGTTTTTCTACAATAAAAGTATCGCCTCGATGCAGGTACACCGCACCTGGGTGGGTTTCCCTGAATGCTCTGAATTCGTCTATTTCACCTTTGCTTTTTTCCGATACACTGTCAATTATCGTGAACCTGCTTCCGCTACCCCTGAGATCAACCTTTCGCTGGGGCGATTTGTATGATGAAAAAAGTCGGTCGCCATCCGCACCCCTTAGAAGCTCGCCATTTGATTCGAGTTGAGCAATGCATTTTTGAGCATTTTTTTCTTCAAGAAGCGGTTCGTCAGCCTTGAGGGGAAGCTCCGCAGCCGCACACACAAGGTGTTTTGCCATTATCCGAATATTATAAGGATTTATGACTGCTGCTTCCGGGTCCATATTAAGGAATTCTTCCGGGTTGCGCATGAAGTACTGGTCAAGTGCGTCCTCGCCAGCGATGAGTATTATTGCAGATTCCTGACCGCTTCGTCCCACCCTGCCGCCCCGCTGTAATGTGGACATGATGGTTCCAGGATACCCCACAAGGATGCAGAGATCCAGGTCGCCTATGTCGATACCTAATTCGAGAGCGCTTGTAGATATTACTGCGAGAAGCTCGCCCCTGGACAGTCTGCCCTCGATTTCACGGCGTTCTTCAGGCAAAAAACCTGCTCTGTAGGCACTTATTTTATCTGCGAATTTACCTGATTTGTTCGTTGCCCACAGTGCTATCAGTTCAGTGAGTTTCCTTGACTGGGTATAGACAATCGTCTGCATTTCACGATGAAGCGCAGCTTTTAAAAGGAGTATGGCTGTCTGTGCCGGGCCGTTGAGGGGGTCAATAAACACGAGGTGCTTTGCGCCAATGGGTGCGCCACTTATCAGGGACTCTTCAACTTCAAGGTTCGTGAGTTTTGATGCAAGCTCACCTGGATTTGCAACGGTTGCAGAGCTGAAAATAAAAACAGGACTGGCGTTGTAATGTGTGCTGATTCGGGAAAGCCGTCTGAAAACCTGCGCCATGTGTGAGCCCATCACACCTCGGTATGTGTGAACCTCATCAATAACAACAAACTCAAGTCCCTGCCATACTTCAGCCCATTTATCATGGTAAGGCAGCATAGATAAATGCAGCATCTCCGGGTTTGTCAAAATTACATTGGGCGGATTTTCTCTTATCTTCTTTCGGTTCCAGGCACTGGTATCACCATCATAAATTTCTGCGGTAGGAGTTTTACCAGGAAAAAATTTTGCCATTTCCCGAAAAACCCGCAACTGATCCTGTGCCAGTGCCTTTAGCGGAAAAAGATATAAGCCCTTTGCATCTGGATTTTCGGCAATTTTTTCAAAAACAGGAAGGTTGTAAATTAATGTTTTTCCTGATGCTGTGGGCGTTGAAACAACCACGTTTTTGCCCTGGCGAATAATATCTATAGCTTCAGCCTGGTGACTGTAAAGGGATTCAATACCAATTCCCTGAAGTACCTTTTTCACATCAACATGCCACGGAATCGCAGTATCACAGGTCTTCTGTGGTGATGCCGGAGTCAGCCTGTGAAAAACAACCTGGTCGCCCACACGTGGAGACGATTTTAAGGATTTTATATATTCAGGAGTTTTGCTCATTTTGTTGAATAGCTTTTTTAAAACGTAAATTTAAGATGTTTGAAAAATTTTTTCCTTCCTCATATAGCATTTCTTTTGGGTTTACAACAGCGCCAAAAAATAATGGGATTCTATCCTTGACTTGTGTCATGCAATAACGTATAATAATTACATATTTCGTCATTATTGTTATTTTCGTAAAGGAGGTTCTTATGATTTCCTCAGTTTATAGCAACTTATCAGCATTGCAGGCGCACGGCAAGAAAATGGGGGCGACCTCCAACAATATCGCCAATAACCTTTCAGATGATTATAAAAAGAAACAGACTCACCTGCTTGAGGGATATGCTGGCTCTGTTGATACTTCAATTGTTGAGATCGACACACCAGGGCCGATAATCGAAGAACAATTAAGCGATAATGAAGTCCGACAGCGGGAACTTTCCAATGTGGATTTGGGCGAAGAAATTGCTTCTACAATCCCGACACAGCGTGGCTATGAAGCCAATACCAAGGCTATTCAGGCATATGATGACATGTTGGGAACCGTTATTGATATGAAAAAGTAATAAATAACTTCACCTGGTCCGTTGCATCTTTTCAAAACATTTCTATTTAAGAAAATAAGAATACTCACATTTAATAATGAAGGTATCGGTTTACTCGGAAGGAGCAGGCTCATACAAGGGCTTGTAGTCTTTATATTCTGTGGTGCCGCCGGACTGATTCTTTTGTCCTCCTGGCCTGTTTGTGGCATATTTCCAGATATTGCTTTCCCTTTGTTGCTGTTTCTTTTTTGCGTATCCTTCATAATCTTTGCGTCTGGCAGGGTGCATCCAGTCAGGCTGGGCGTGATTTTGAAATTTCGAATCCTCGGCTATCGCAACGGGTGGTTGAACTGCGATAAGAGTCAACACCATAAACCCAATAAGGAAAAGCATAATAATAAGTTGTTTACTTTTTGTTAGGATAATCATTTGGCCTCAATAGATTTTAAACCATGTTGGTTAACATATAATACGTCTATATAATAACATATCGGTAACTGGTTGCAAAAATAAAATTAAACTGCCGATATTTGGTTATTTTTGTAAAAATTAAGTCTCAAAGCATATTAGGCGAGCAATTATTGGCTTTTTTTTTATCATCATCCACGTATTCAGGAAAAATAGGGGGAAGGATAGATGTAAATCAGTAAAATCATCCCTTGAAATCAGGTTTTTCCCGATAGACACTACAAATAAAAAAATGTAGTTTGTAATCAAGTAATGCAGGGGATTAAAAAATAGAACGGGTTAGAAAAAGACGAAGCTACCATGTAGCGAATTTCGTCTTTTTCGTTTTTTTGGGCCTGGTATCCTTTTTGGCTTTTTGTTATTTATCCCCAAAACGAAACAATTTTTATAATGAAGCACTCAAATTGGGCTAAAAAATACAAATCTTATAATTTCTTGACATCTCATCCAATATTGACTAAATTAATCAAAAAAAATGCCCAAATTCAAAAAAGATTGTTAATGCGACCTTTTAGATTATGGTTTGTTAATATGGATCAAGTATCAGCTTCGTAATCAAAAGGACAAATAACCAAGCGTAAACACTCGGCGACAAACTTACTTTAAGGCTTACAAATAAAGCATATAATGAAATTTTAGTTTTGTTTAAATACAATAAGTATCAGGAGCTTTTTTGCTTATTTCATACCCAGATATTTGGTATAAGCTAAGTAAAAAGCTTCGTAAAAAATTAAGTTTATTAGGAGCTTTTTTGCTTATTTCATAACCAGACCTTCGGTATTAACTAAGCAATTGGCTTCGACAAAACATTTAAGTTTATTGGGAGTATTGAATGAAATTGCTCAAATTTTCTTTTTCCGCAGTTGTTTTAAGTATGTTGTTATTATCATTTTCTGGATGTAAAAATGCTTTTGAAAACAAAGTATTACAGGGCGACCCTTTTTATTTGCAATCCAGGGAAGTTCTTCCTGAATATATATATAAAACCGAATCCCTAAACATAAGCAACTTCAAGGCTATGGTTTTCCGGTTTCAGGATCCTGCCAATGCCCCAAATGCAGGCTATGCAGGGGCAAGTATTCTTTATAAGAGGCTGTTGACTAATAAAGTTTTTTTGGAAGTCATCCCTGCATTAGATGATGTTTATATGAGTTTTGAAGATAAAAAGCAGTTGGCTGTTGAGCGGGGGATTGATTACATAATAACTGGCAAGGTTTTCTACTACCTTGAAGGAAGCGGACTTTCCGGGTCCAGGGTTGACCAGGAAATAATGATGTTTGATGCAACCTCTGGAGATTTGCTTTGGCATGCAGGAGCTGTAGCAACTGGCAAGGCCTACCATGATATGGATTTGGTGATTTTTACCAAAAAAGGAAAAGCCGCTCTCACGCCTAATACCCTTATGTCGATAAATGCAGAAAAGTTTTGCAAAATGTTCAAGAATCCAAGCCGTGGAGAGGAACAATACCTGAATACCGGCTATCGCTATCTTACCAGTCCTTTTACCACACAGATTCCAATCGTAAAGTATAACTTTGCAAAGGATAATTTCAAGAAGGCTTTAGAGATAAATCCAAGAAACGCCCTTGTTCATTACTATATGGGGATTGCCCATGAAAAAACAGGGGACTATAAGGAAGCCATTGACTACTATAATAAAGTACTTGCTCTGGAACCAGATATGGTTGTCATGCGCCCTGTAGACCCTTTAAAAAAAGGCTATCAGCTTAAAAAGCTCAATGAAGAAGCTATTTTCAGGGCAACCACAATTTTTGAGACTATGAAAATAGTTGACCAGGCCTTTTTGGAGATAAAGGCACGGGAATACAGCAAGGCAGAGGCAAACCTGAGAAACGCCCTTAAGGTCGACCCAGACAACCCCTATGCATTCTATTATCTTGGGATTGTTTATGAACGCCGGGGTGACTATGCTGCCGGAGCATTGATGTTTCGAAAAGTTATCAGTCTTAAAACTGATGTGATTATTCACAACCCTGGAAATCCGCGGGATGCCGGGTACAAAGCAGAGTACATAGCCAAGCGTAAGTTAAAAAGGATGATCGTACTGGAAAGGTCAACCGAGAACATTCGCAAGGCACTGATCATTGTTGACAGGGGCGAATACAAAAAAGCAGAAGCAATGCTGCTTAATGCTATTAAAAAAACTCCTGACAATCCACATGCTTATTACGCTCTGGGTAATTTTTACAGGATGAGAAAAAACTATGGCCTTGCGAAGGAGATGTTGCAAAAAGCTATGCTTCTTGAAAGCGAAGCCCTGGTACTGTATGCAATAGACTCGGATTTGGCTGGAATGCGAATAACCGAAGCCGCAAGACAAAGGCTAAACGAGTAGTAACCAACATGAATAAACTTTAAGAAAAAGTCAGAAAGACAAGAGGAAGTGAAAATATTTTGTATGGCTCACCGAATAATTTTAGTTTATTTGGAGCTTTTTGCTTATTTCGTAATTAAACCTTCGGTATAAACTAAGCAATTGGCTTCGTTATAACATTTAAATATTTTAGGAGTTTATTGGAAATGGAAATTTCAAATGGAATAGTCTGGTTTTTAATTGGTGTTGTTTTTATTGTAGCAGAACTGGTTTTACCTGGATTTATTATTATTTTCTTTGGTGTCGGCTGCTGGATTGCAGCACTTTCATTCTGGATATTTAAGGTAAATATGACAACCCAGATTATAGTCTTTATTGTTTCATCTCTGGTACTCTTATTTGCATTAAGAAGGTACAGCATGAAAACCTTTACAGGGGCATCTGAAAATGATGTAGATGACAATTACAGGGATTCGAAAATTGGAAAGAATGCTGTTGTCACAAAGGAAATAACGCCTCATTTGGAAGGGGAAATTAAGTTTATGGGTAGCTTTTGGAGAGCAACCGCAGACACTCAAATAGGAGAAGGTGACTCAGTTGTCATAGAAGCTCAAGAACAAGATGACAGCTTATTATTTAAAGTAAAAGCTTTATAAAAAAAGGAGAAGTAAAATGGGTGAAGGATTATTTGTTGTTGGAGTTTTGGCGGTTGTTGTTATTGTACTTCTTGTTAAAACCGCAGTAATAGTGCCACAAAGGTCTGAATATGTAATTGAACGCCTGGGAAAATACAGTCAGACACTTAGCGCAGGCTTTCATATCCTGGTTCCGTTTTTGGACAAAGTTTCATACAGGCGAACCTTAAAAGAGGAAGTAATGGATATCCCGTCACAGGATTGTATCACAACGGATAATGTTTCAGTATCAGTTGATGGTGTCTTGTATGTTCAAGTTGTTGACAGTAAGCTTTCCGCCTATGGCATTGACAACTATAAACTTGCTGCAAGTCAGCTTGCCCAGACTTCGCTTCGATCTGTTATTGGAAAGATTGAGCTGGACAAAACATTTGAAGAGCGTGAAAGCTTGAATAGAAATGTGGTAAAAGCAATCGACGAAGCTGCACAAAACTGGGGAGTCAAGGTGCTACGTTATGAGATTAAAGATATAACTCCACCAAAATCGGTAATGGACGCAATGGAAAAACAGATGCGTGCAGAACGTGAAAAACGTGCTTCAATTGCGACTTCAGAGGGTGACAGGCAGGCCAGAATCAACCGGGCTGAGGGTCTAAAGAATGAAGCCATTCAAGTTTCTGAGGGTGAGAAAATGAAACGTATCAACGAGGCAGAGGGGCAGGCAAAAGAGATTGAACTGGTGGCTGGAGCTACCGCTGATGGTATCCAGAAAATTGCTGAATCTTTAAAAGCTGAGGGTGGGACTACTGCTGCGAATCTAAGGGTTGCTGAAAAGTATATTGCTGAATTTGGCAATCTTGCAAAAACAAACAATACAATGATTATCCCCTCCAATATGGCGGATGTATCTTCAATAATCGCAACTGCCATGTCGGTTCTCGATAATACAAAAAATGAAGAAGAAGAAACAATTGTGGAAAAAAAGAGTGTAAGAAAACCCACAAGGCCACCGAAGCTATAAAATCAATGGAAAATGTAAGCTTTCAATAATTTAAATTCAAAAATAGATACAAGCTGCCCGTATCATTGATACGGGCAGCTTTTTGCGTTACAGCTTTTGGTAAAATCTTTTTTAACAGGCGGTCAGCTTTTTTGTAAAATATTGACAAAAACAACTTGCACGTCATAAGAAAAGCTGATAGTAAATCTTCTTTTGTTGCTGGATTAAATTTTTTATCTGGTGACCATCATAATACGGAGAGGTGTCCGAGTTGGCCGAAGGAGCGCGACTGGAAATCGCGTACACTGCCAAAAGCGGTGTCGAGGGTTCGAATCCCTCCCTCTCCGCCACTGATTTGCAGCAAAATCATACGTCAGCGTGTCAAATTTAGTGCCTGAATAGTGCCGGACTCGGCTTTCTTAAAAGGTAGAACTCGCCTTCCTTCCATAGCCTTTATTAAGGTATCATTTCCAGTTCTGGTATACCGACTTGTTGTTCTTGAATCTGTATGCCCTGATATGTCTTGAACTAAATCAATTGCGTGGCCTGCGTTTACATGAGGATGGAAGCATCCCCCAGGTCATGACATACATCCTTTACCCCAGTTGCGAATGACTGGTCATTGATGAATCGACTTTTGGTATTTATCAACGGTTCAAACGATGCACGAGGCATCCAGCAGTGGAACAAAGCAGGGTGCACAGTCAAGAAGGGGGGAAAGCCCTTTACTCCTGGCTCCACAAAATTTTTAACCTTCGATGCTACTTAAAAAACATCCGTTTTTTATTTTCAATAAGTAATTTTTCTAAAATCCATTGATATTTGTTTACAGTTATTGTATTTTAAATATTATTTTAAAAATGGACAGGCAAGGATGTTTTCCTCTCCAAAACATAATATTGACAGAAATTTAATGATATAGTGAAATTTTATGGTGGATGATTTATGCCATAAAAAGAGAATGATTCTATTTAGGTTGTCAAGAAATATGCTAAAGGCTGGAATTAGAATTACTTGTTTTTAAATGGATTTTGTGTTTCTGGTGCAGTAATTGTTTTATTTGGGATACATAATAGCGATAAGTTAACGGCATATTCAGTCCATCAAAAATGG
>JAOZSB010000133.1 GCA_029939895.1 Desulfobacterales bacterium | reverse complement strand
AACAGTTATTTAACATTCGCAAATAGACTCTTATATGAAACCAGCCAATGAGTCAAGAAGACCATGACTCTTCTTGAAATAATGAATTACACTTGACCATTTTCATGATAACGAGTAAAATTAGAATAAACAGTAAGTAAATATTTGAAAAGAGATTGCTTTGGAAAATTTAAAAGGCATGATTATAAAAAGGCTTTTTCCTACCATGAAAATGCCTGAGTCCTTGAAACAACCTTAGACCAAACTGGAGGGATTACCTATGACGGCAAATCAAGTACCACAAAAATACGAGAAGTTCGATATTCAGGCATATAGTAAACCAAAGAACATTGATGAGATCAGAAGCACCCATGTTCCCTTTAATGGTTCACCTCTCAAGCATCCGACCGATTCAAGCAGGGTGTACCTTGTGATTGATCCTGCGAGTCCTCAAAAGGTGTTTTACGAGTTCAAGAAAAAAGACATTTCCTTTGTTGAGGAAATGCCCAATATTACTGATTATGATGGAGAGACCCTGACTTTTTTAAGGGTGTGGGTGAAGAAAATGAGCGTTGCTCTTAGGTGTACTCCTTTTCTGGTAGAAGAAATTGCTGGCAAGGAATTTTATGTTGGTTAGTACTATTTTTTTACAAAAAGGAATAATGCTTTTTCTTCTGGCAAAAAAAAATGCTGCGCCGCTTTATAATTGCGGTACAGCATTTTTTTATTAGAAGCAGTGAATTGAAGTAATTGGTTCGGCCTTTGATCCAACAAACTAAATATACAAATTTGTCAATTCAGGGCAGGCTTACTTGACTGGAAACATCCATATGCCCCTGCCATTCATTGTTGCGCTTCTGCCCTTTAAGCCGAACTCGGTTATGTAAAGACTTTCAGGATCAAATCCAGGCCCGTTCCCAAATTCAATTGATGACGGGACCTTCAGGTCGCCGGGTGAATAAGCCGCAACAAACTTGTTGTCCTTAAATTTAAGGACTGCAAGGCGGGAGTTCATGCACATCCATACTGAATCGTCTTGTCCAACGGTTATATCATCGTAAATATGCATTAACCCTGGGTTGGCAAATATCTTCGTTTTTGTCTTTGCAGTAAAATCAAAGGCCCACAGGCCCCCGGTCATTTCTGTGTAGTAAAGCACATTTTTATCATTGGAAAGGGCAAGGCCGTTGACCATGCCTGCATCGTCAAGTACAATTTCAGGCTTTTTGAAGTTCTCATCAGATCCGAATTTTACTCGATATACTCCACCGTCCGGGAAGAAAAAGCTTTCATTGGAAAAAGTAAAGTAAAGATATTCTCCATCACTGCAAAAACCATTAAGACCTTCAATGCTGTCTGAAACAGGTGTTACAGCAGAAAAGTCTTTGGTAAGTTTTACTATTCTTTTTTCATCGTCTTCTGATTGTACTCCTGCATATACAAAGCCGTCAGGGCCGACTGCTACACCAAGGCACAGTTTTCCTATTTTCTTTTTGGCAGTCACCTTTCCATTATATGCAGAATCAGTTGGTACAACTCGGAAGATATAACCATTTAGTCCGGTCACGAACATGGAGCCTTCACCATCAAAGGCCAGGTTTTCCAGGCCTTCAATCTCGGAGACAGAACTACTGCTTACATATGGCGATGCCCAGGGCGAATCCTGTCCTACCTGCGTTATTTCAGGCCCTTTTCCACAGGAAATTGCAAATAAAAGTAAAAAACATAACGATAAAATAGATTTTTTCATATTAAAACTCCTGTTAACTTAAAAGTTTTGTCGAAGCTTTTTAGCTTAGTTTATACCAAAGGTGTGGTTATGAAAAAGCGCAAAATCTAAAAAAATTTAATCACGGTTTGTAAACATTACTTTCAAAGTCAAGGGTTGCAAAGTGGTCATCAATTGTTTCTTCTCTTCTTATAAGCTCAACAGAACCATCGGAACGGAGCATAAGCTCCTGCGGGCGAAGTCGTCCATTGTAGTTGAAGCCCATTGCATGACCGTGTGCGCCAGTGTCGTGTATTACGAGCAAGTCGCCATCCTCAATGATTGGGAGAGGGCGCTGGATTGCGAATTTGTCGTTATTTTCGCAAAGTGAACCAACAACATCCACAACTTCCGTTGCCTGGGATTCGTCCATTTTTCCCAGCACGTCAATGTGATGGTAAGCATTGTAAAGGGCAGGGCGCATGAGAGCAGCCATGCATGTGTCAACACCGATATATTTTCTGTAAATCTCTTTTTTGTTTATTGCAGTCGTGACAAGCACTCCGTGGGGACCGGTCATAAATCGGCCGCATTCCATCATGAGCCTTGGCGTGTAGCCATTTTTTTCCTGGAATTTTGTATATAAATCCTTGATACCAGCGGCCAGGGACTCCAGGTCAAAATGCGGGTCTTCTGGTTTGTAGGGAATGCCTATGCCGCCGCCAATGTTAATGAACTCGAATTTAATTCCAAGTGATTTTGAAATTTTTTCAGATAACGTCAGCAGCATCTCTCCTGTCTGGATTATATATTCACGACTAAGCTCATTAGAAACAAGCATGGTGTGGAGTCCAAAGCGTTTTGCGCCAAGTTCCATGGATTTTTTATATGCATCCTCGATTTGAGCGGTTGTGACACCGTATTTTGATTCAGCAGGGTTGCCGATTATATCGTTGCCTGACCTGTCGGCCCCAGGATTAAACCGAAAACATATCCGTTCCGGCATCTGCGGGAGCTTGTCAATCATGGTAACATCGTCAAGGTTGATTATGGAGCCACCATTGCCCAGGGCTGCCTCAAACTCTTCAAGTGTGGTGTTGTTTGAAGAAAAGATTATGTCATCAGCCCTTGCGCCGGCTTTTCGACTCAAGACCAGTTCCGGGATGGAGCTGCAATCAAACCCAAAGCCCATGCTTCCCATCAGGGACAGTATGGCGGGGTTGGGCAGTGCCTTTACTGCAAAATACTCACGAAACCCTTCAAAATCTTTAAAAGCATTCAGAAGCCTGTCTCCGGTCTCTTTTATGCCCTGCTCATCATATATATGGAACGGTGTTCCAAAATGCTGCGCAATTTCTTTTAGATCAGGGTATAGCCTTCCCTGAAAGTTTTCGCTCATTGGCATTTTATCTGGTCCTCCTAATAAATCTAAAATTAACATCGAAGCCGATTGCTTTGATTATCCATGTGGTTGGGTTTTGAAGTAAGCAAAAAAACTCCTGATAATTAAAAATAACAACCGCAAGAAACCCTATTAACAGAAAAAATATTTTTGAGCAACATGAAGGAGGTTATAAATTGTTATTGGTGCAAAAAAAATGCAAAAGGGGTTGATAGGTTTTTTAAGTTTAATATTTTAAAAAAAGTTAAACAATGTGGGTTAGCTGGTTTTCTATGGCAGCAAAGAGTTCGGTAGGCCTTACGGGTTTTGAGACATAGTCATCCATGCCGACTTTAATACATTTTTCTCTGTCCCCCATCATGGCCTGGGCGGTCATGGCAATTATGGGTATGTCGCGGTCAGTTACTGGTGATCCTGCTCGCCGGATTGCTCTTGTAGCTTCAAAGCCGTTCATTATGGGCATTTGTACATCCATCAGGACAACATCATAGGCATCTTCTTCCAGAGCCTTGACGGCTTTTCCGCCATGTTCCACTGCAAATGCTTTGTACCCGGCTTTTTCCAGGAGCCTGATTGCAAGTTTTCTGTTTACTTCATTATCCTCGGCAATAAGGATTTTAATTTTCTGTTTTCGGGCATCTGCAAGGGCATGCTTTGTGACGAAGGATTCAGTCTTTTCATTTGATGTTGCCTTGGCATCTTCTCCGGTCAGTGAAAGCAGGCACTCATAAAGTTGTGACTGTTTTATGGGCTTGGTCATGTATGCAGAAAAACCGATTTCTTCAACCCTGGCCCTGTCACCTCTTTTTCCTGCAAGGGTGAGCATCACAAGCTTGGCACCAGCAATATCTGGATCGCTTTTTATAGCACGGCCAAGGGCCTCGCCATCCATTTCGTCCATATGCATTTCAATAATTACTATGCTGTAAGGATCTTTTTTGGCAGAAGCTTTTTTCATCATCTTCAGTGCTGTCGCACCATTACCGGCTTCTCCCAGCCTGCATTTGCTCGGCTTTAAGTATTCGGCAAATATCTTTCTGTTGAGAGGCAGATCATCAACCACAAGTACTCGTTTTCCCTTTATGTTTTCAAGTGCGGCTACAACATCTGTCTGCATTGATTTCTGTTTTGCGAATACAGCAGTAAACCAGAAGGTTGAACCTCTGTCATAGCGGCTGTCCACGCCTATTGTGCCGCCCATGAGACCTGCAAGCTCCTTTGATATGGCAAGCCCAAGTCCAGTTCCACCATATTTTCTGGTGGTGGATACATCTGCCTGTGAAAAGGATTGAAAAAGTCTTGAAATCCTGTTTTTGGGAATTCCGATACCAGAGTCTTTTACAGAGAATTTGATGGTAACTGAATCTTCATCCTCAGATTCTAAAGAAACAGCAATGAATATTTCTCCTTTATCTGTGAATTTTACTGCATTGCCCGCAAGGTTAATGATAATCTGGCGCAGCCTGCCTGGGTCGCCCCGCAGCAGGGCCGGGACATCGTTATTGATAAGGGTTGCAAACTCAAGGCCCTTTTCCACTGCCCTGAATACCAGAATTTCACTAACTGCCTCTACGGTATTTCTTAAATCAAAATCGAAAATTTCCAGGTCAAGTTTTTTTGCTTCGATCTTTGAATAGTCGAGTATATCATTGATGATTTTCAGCAGGGACTCTGCACACTGAAGCACAATATCACCGTACTCCTTTTGTTCTCGGTTAAGCTTTGTGTCCAGGAGCAGGCCTGTCATGCCTATGATACCGTTCATTGGAGTGCGTATTTCATGGCTCATGTTTGCCAGAAATTCACTTTTAGAAATACTGGCAAGTTCAGCTTTCATTGCCATATCATTGGCTCTGGCAATTGCTTCTTCTAACTGGTCGTTAAGTTCGGAAAGCTCTTTATTGGCGGTTATCAGGTTTTCTTCAACAGTGATACGGTCGGTCACATCCCTGATTATACCCCTAAAACCGATTGGTTCTTCATTTGCATTTTTTGCAAGGGATACAGAAGCATCAACAAAGCGATTTTCTCCGCTTAGGTTTCGATATTTAATCTCTATTGACTTAACAGGCTCGCCATTTTCCAAAATACTCGCAAAGGCTGAGTTCATTTTTTCAGCACTTTTTTTATCAACAATGGTCTCAACTTTCTGGCCCACTGCAGTTTCTTTTGGGTAGCCTAAAATTTGTAGAAATGAGGAATTGCAGATAACAAGTTTTCCATCAAGGTCAGCTTCAAAGAATCCTTCTTCTATGTTTTCAAGCAGATCAAGGTATTTGTCCTGGCTTTCCTTGAGTTCTTTTTCAATTTTTTTGGAACCACTGGAGCTTACCTCCCGTGCAGAACCTTGAATAATTGCCTGACCAGTATCATTTTTTATAAGTATGGAACGAAACTCGAAAATATGTTCTTCGCCTGTTTTTGAAACTATTACCAGCAGGCCATCTTCACTGCCTTTTTCCATCAATCTCTGCTGAAAATCCTCAAAGCTGTTGCGATGACGCTCTGGCATAAAGTCTTGAATATGTCGATCTGAAATTTCTTCGTCTTCATATCCGAGTTTATCTGTAAAAATAGTATTGATGAGGATAAATTTGCCGTCTGGATCAAGTATGAAAAGAATGTCAGATACGTCCTTGAGCAGGTCTCGGTACTTTGGATCGTTTAAAAGAGCCTCTTTAAGACGTTTACGGCTTGATACCTCAATATCAATAGCCTTAATGCTTTCTTCGAGTTCCTTATAGGTGGGTCTGCGATCCATCTACGCCTCTATTTAAAAAAGTATATTTGATACTCACAGGAAAAATACAAAACGACAATAGTTTTTTACTGGTATCTATCACATTTTACTGAATGAGAAAGTTCTTTGATTATATCATTGAAAAAATATTTGTCAAACCTTCTCTTAACTTTATGACTATACTAAAAATACTTGATAATTGCTTCAGCATTTGTTATTTATTACACATTTTGTAAATTATATTTCGGGCTTTTTTCGAATTGAGTTTTTCAGGTTTAAGGTTTTGCAAGTTTTTTGGACATTATTAAATAAATACATATCACACATTTAAAAATTTTTCAATAAACGTATTAAATAAAGATTTTGCTTGGTGAAAATGTTTTTTTAAATAATCGTCATAAGCAATTTAATATAATAATGATTTTTTTTTGTTAACATTCGTAAATGGGGTTATTTATGAAGTTGAAATTACATTTGGTTTTATTATTTGTCATTACTCTTGTTATGCTGTGGCAGCCCTGTGTTGCTGCGGACAAGTATTACATGATTTCCCATGCAGGTTCCGAAGATCCCTTTTGGAGAATAGTGTTTAACGGTGCCGAAGCAGCAGCAAAGGAAATGGGTGTTAAAATAAAATTTTTATCACCTGAAAAGCCCAATGATATGAAACGACAGGTTGAACTTTTTAAAACTGCATTGTCAAAAGATGCCAAAGGAGTTGCAACTACCATTTCAGATAACAGAGCTTTTGCCAGCCTGCTGACATATGCAAAAAATAACTTAATCCCGGTTGTGGCCTTTAATTCCCGCCCTATTGACGATGACAGGGTGCTAAACCCTTATCTTGCATACATTGGTATGGATGACTATCTGGCGGGGAAAACCGTTGGAGAAAGAATCTTGAACTCACGGAAAATAAAAAGACACCTGGTTGTTGCTAATCAGCAGAAGGGGCTTACTGGTTTAGAGTCAAGATTTAAGGGGATTAAAGAAGTTTTAAGTAGAAAAAATATTAAAGTTGTCAATCTTGATGTTTCAAGTGATCCAAAAAAAATACAAAAGATAATGTTTAAGTATGTCCAGAATAATAAAGATCTTGAGGGGATAGTTACTCTGGGTCCAGCCTCCCTGCATCCAATCGGCAGGCTGGTAAAAAAAATCGGCTTAAATGTTTATATAGCCTCTTTTGACATTACTCCAGAAACGATACAGCACATAAAGGAAGGCATTGTTTCTTTTACTTTTGACCAGCAGCCTTACTTGCAGGGCTATCTTTCAGTAAAAATGCTGGTACTCAATGTCAAGTATAAAATTTCCCCAACCGATGTAAACACTGGAGTTGGAATCATTGACACGTCAAATGTAATAGAAGTTGAGGCACTTGCAAAAGAAAATATACGTTAGGTTTAAGTTGTAATTTTTGCGATAGCTCCAAAGACAAGGTACATTTTTGAATGATAATAATAACCGAGCTGTTTGAATAATAAGCCAGGTTAAATGTCACCCAACAATATATGAACTTGTTCCTGCGGCAATCAATATGTCCTCATTATTCCGAAACTCAGTACGAACCACTGCCACTTTCTTTCCAGTCCTGAGCAGGAAACCGGTTGCAGTAAAATAATCTCCCTTTCCTGATCTAAGGTAATCTACGCGAAGGTCAATGGTTCCCACCTTGGCAATGCGATCCATTATCTCTTGGCTGGTTGCATCATTCATTTGTTTAATCATTCCCATGGATGCCACCAGGCCCCCGGTAAAATCAAGTATCGATGAGATAACACCCCCGTGGAGAATATTCTTAATAAAATTACCGATAAAGTCTTCCCTCATATCAATCCGTACACAAATATCATCAAGCTCAAGGGTCACAATTTTTACTCCCAGCAGCTTGTTAAAGGGCATGTGGTTTTCATACACATCCTTCATTAAAGTCAGCATGGATTCCAGATCATATGATTCATCATTCATTATTGTTTCCTTTTTTTAAAAGTTTACAATGTGTTTCTCTGAAAAGCCCATGTTAGAATTTGATAAGCGCTTTTCCAAAGTTGACGTATGTTATGAATATCTATGCAACCTTCAGTGGCCCGATGGCTCTGAAAATGAAAAGTGGGATATAAATTTTATGGTGGAATATTGCTCTATCGGGCATTGGGATGCCCGCAATATTTTTGTTGCAACTGTTTTTACTTCAAAATTTTCTTTGCATGGCCCGCAGTTATACAGCACCAGGAGCTAAAAAGCTTTTAGTTAATGTGTAGCGCAGGCTATGCAGGGATCAAAGGCCCTGACGACTCTACCCACGGCCCGCTCAAGCTCCATATCTACTTTTTCTTTTGATATATATCTTTTTGCAGCAGTCATAAGAGCCAGTTCTATGGAGTGTACATTGTGAACAGTCGGAATTATAAATTCAATATCTTCAATAAGTCCATCCTTTATTTTATACCTGTGGACGAGGGGGCCACGGGGAGCTTCCACAAGACCGAAACCCTCACCATCGGTTTCAGTATGGGGGACTGCTGGTTCACCGTTTTCCAGATCTTCGCCTAATAATTCTATTGAGCGTTCTATTGAATAGACAAGCTCGATTCCTCGTGCAATATCAAAAAGAAGTATTCCGTTTGCTGGATTGCCGTGGATTTCTCGAAAAATGGAAAGATATTCATCGGCAAGTGGTGTACCCATTGAATCGGCAATGTTGATTCTGGCCAGAGAGTTGGCACGCAGTGCGTTTCCTTTGTAAGTAGTCATTGCAGAATAGCTGTAATCAGTTTCTTCAAAGTCAAGGTGCTTCCTGAAGTCACGGGATTGAAAGTCTATGATATTTTCATTATCCGGGATTAAAAGCCTCATCCGGTCACCGTAATAATCTGGTTTGGTTTTGCCGGTTGCAGCTATGTAACATGCAGGCCTGTCATCTCCCCAGGTGCCGATTCTGTCATGTAGGGTTTCAGAAGATTTCCAGTAGAAGTCAAAAAGCTCTCTTGCCATTGGAAGAGCATCTTCAAGCTGTTTTTTCATGGCAGCAGCATCATCCTTTGGGATTCCGCTTGTAACACCGCCAACAACAGCCTTTACCGGGTGTATAAATTGTCCGCCTGCAAGTGTGATAAGGTCGGTTCCTGCTTTTCTTACTTTAAGCGCACGACCAGCAATTCCTTGTTTTTCCTTTGCTACTTCCTGTGATACTTCTTCCTGAAAAATGATTGAAAGTCCAAGTCGGTCGGGCATGGTAAAAATAAACAGGGAAGTTGCCTGATTTTGCAGCATCTGTCCAAGCATCATCAGCTCACGAATTTTTTTGGCAAGGGGAGGCGGCTCAACTCCATAGGCATCCTCCAGAGCCTTGACTGAAGCAACATGATGGGCAGTTGAGCAGACTCCGCAGATGCGGGTCACGATAACAGGCATCTGGTCAGCGGGCTGGTCCTTCAGGAAATGTGCAAAACCACGGAGTTCCATTGCTTTAAAGTGGGCGGATTTAACATCTCCGTCCTCTACTTCTATAACAACCTGAGCGTGTCCTTCAATTCTGCTTAGGGGAAAGGTAAGTGTGGTCATCAGAGTATTTCCTTTTTTGATGGAACGTTTGGATTATCACCCGCATAATCAATGAACTGATAGAGGAACATAGCCATTTGAGCGGATCTTAAGGCGGAATCAATTTCTGGTTCCGGGATTTCTGTCATTTTGGAGAATACCTTTTTAATGCTCGCAAACCAGGCATCCGACTCCTTTTCGATAAATGCATTAGATGGCCCTCTGCAACCAACACAGGGCTGGCCCGGGTTTGTACATAATGCACCGCAGCCGCCTCTGGTGGAAGTTCCTATGCATAAAAACCCCTGGTTGATAAGACATATTCCTGGCTGGACATTGCCGTGCAGGTGACCTGAAAGCCTTTTTGGTTTCATTGTCTTATCTTTTTTCCTGTTGCATTCAACGCAAACTGAATTTCCAGCCTTGAAATCAGGTGGGTCGAAAAGAACAGCCATAAAAAGTTCCGGGGTAGGCGGGCAGCCTGGAAGATACCTCTCCACTTTAACAAAATCTGCTATGGGTCTGCAATCTGCAAGGAGTCGCGGAAGATCACGCTGCTCTGACTGGTTCATGAAAAAATTGCGAACTTCTTCCCGGTTCCCAAGATTGGTCACACCGCCGGATATGGCGCAGGTTCCTACTGCCACCACCTTGTTAGCCTTTTTTACAGAACGTTTCAGGTTGTGCAAATCCTCGTCAGTGCGGACTCCACCACTAACAAGGAGGATATCCACTTCTGGAACACCACTTGCCGAGATCACCAGGGGCATGTAAACAAGCTGGTACTTATCTACCCATGCATCAGCATTAAGCAGTGATACTTCACATCCAGCACACCCTGATAGTTGAAGAACAGCAAATTTTTCCATGGTCAACCCCTTATTTCAAACGGATTATTTATACTCATTCCCCGCATATCTTTTTTTCAGCATAATCGAGTGCTTCACGCATAAATTCCTCGGTTATCTCAATTGACGGGGATTTTGTCTCAAAGGCCCGTTTTGCAATTTTTAAGTCTTTGATTTTGAAACCCTCCCTTTTTTTGAACTTGTACTTGAGGGCATGGATCTCCCGACCAATTTCATTTATTTCTTCTTCGGTTTTTGGCATTCCGCATATTCTAAGTGCTTCTTTTATTACTTCCATTGTATAAATACCACGGGCAAAAAAGCAGACCACCATGCCGGAGAGTATCTGCCGCCAGTATTCTTCGGTAAGGGTTTTGTCTATGACTTCTTTTGGGGTTAGTGGTTTGTTATTTTTTGCCATTTCCTGATCAATGCCGTATCCACCAGAATCCAGATGGCTGTTTCTTGCTCCAAGCAGGTAGTTCAAATATGCGGCCGGGCCTGTGTGGTAGCCAGCCATTTCATTTCCGCCAAAGGCCAGTGCAAAGTCTTCGCCCCCATAAACAGAAGATGCATGGGCAACTCCCTTGGCCAGAGCCTTGTAAAAATCATTGGGCTGACTTGTAATTTTATTTATTGCTTCCATATAGGCCTTGTGATCCCCCCACTTCAGCTCAAGCCCGTCGGTTTCAGCAGTGGTTACAATACCACGCTCCAGGGCTTCTGTGGCCCATGCAAGAACAACCCCGGTACTCATTGCGTCTAACCCGGGCTTTTCAACGGAGTCAATCAACCTGAGCATGTTTTCCGGGTCTGTAATTCCAAGGGTTGAACCCAGTGCGTAAATCAACTCAAAGTCGTAGCTTATCATGGTTGTTTTAAAAAAATAAGGCTCGTCCTCGTATGGCTCCCGCAATGCTGCAAGGTGTATACATCCAACAGGGCAGTGTCCGCAGGCGATTCTTCGGCCAAGGTAGTTTTCAGCCAGGTATTCACCGGATATCTTGTCTGCGTTTTCAAGTGACCCGGACTGGAGGTTGCGTGTGGGGAGTGCGTTCATTTTATTGAGTGCGCTTACATTGCCGGCAGTCCCCAGATCATGATATTTCTTCATGACAGGAGATTCCACAGCTTCATTATATATATGGTCA
>JAOZSB010000481.1 GCA_029939895.1 Desulfobacterales bacterium | reverse complement strand
ATTACAGCACGTTGGGTGCTATTCTAAAAAGTTAAACGGGACACTACTGAAAACATGTGTTTTTATTTGACCTCAGATGGTTTTACAGATCAGCTTGGCGGAGAAAGGTATCGTGTATTTGGCATGAAAAAATTCAAGCAGATTCTAATTGATAATCACACTAAACCCTTTGAAGAACAGCGGGAATTACTATTGGAAGCATTTAAGGCTCACAAGGCCGACGGTGACAGGCAGGATGATGTAACGCTGATTGGATGCAGTCTTACAAGGTTTAAGCCAACAGTAATTTTAATGGCAGAGATTACATTTCATGGCACAGCCCTGGAAAATAAATCACAGTGGCTTGATGCTTATTTAAAAATCATAACCCCGGATATTGAGAAAAATGAAGGACAAATAAATATCACTACTCCCGATGTGATCAATATATTTATCTCAAATCAAGCAGATGCAGCAATAGATATTTCTGTATTAATGCAGAAAAAATTACGAAAATTGCAGGCAGACAATCAAGGCTCTTTATATGGAATTAAAGACATTCGCATAGGGATATATACCTGCACGCTTGCTGTCAGGTCATTTGATGAGCTTCAAACCATTGATAAAGAAATTATTGGCAGTGAAGTTAACTTGACCCATGATCTGGCAAGTCTGAATAAAAAATTAGGCACCTCAACATTAATCTGTGACACCACCTTTAGCAAGTTAAGAAATATTGCAAACTACAACCACCGTTTTATTGGCAGGGTCAAGAATAAGAAAAAAAGAGAATATCTGGCTGTTTTTGAGGTTTTCGATACAGATTTAAAAAGTACGGTAGTTAAGAAAAAAGAAAACCTGGAAGAATATGACAGAGGAATTTTCTATTATAATTCCAAAAATTTTAAAAAAGCTGTTTCATCATTCCAGTTGGTTCTCGATTCTCACCCGGAAGACACAGTTGCTGCAGAGTACCTTGGACGCTCAAAATACTTTCAAAACCACGAATCCCCCCCTGATTGGGAATTTATTGAAGTCCTCAATGGATAAGATGATAAACTCCTGCCTGGTTTTCAACAGGTTTCAAAATCATTGAAAAACATACAAATTTTTAAGTTTTCATTTGCTGTTGTCTGTGTTAGTATAAGTTTCAATTAAAAAATATTAACGATTCATGACCAAATTTTATTTTGTCCATGGCCCAATGTTTATGGTTAACATCCAGGTTGATTTCTGAAAAAAGATCATTTGAGAATGCCAGAAAAACATGCCGGGGTGGTGCGGCAGCCGTGTAAAAAAATCGGATCAGGAAATTTTTTTTATTACATCAATGCAGTAATTTGAGGAACACCAAAAAGAAAAAACACTTTAGCAGGGAGACATTGGCGAACCAGGAAAAGAATTTTTTTGCCTGACTGTGAATTTAAATAATTTTTTGGAAACACAGATAATAATCTGGGATTGGAGAATAGTATGGGTTGGATAAGAAATATTATTTTACTTTTATCATGTTTATTTTTGGTACTCCCTGCCTATGCGGAGTCAAAATGCAGTTTTATCATGGGCTGGGAACCCTGGGCACCGTTTCAGTTGATAGATTCAAAGGGCCAGCTTACTGGTATTGACATCGACATTATGAAGGCTGTTTTTAAAAAGATGGGTTGTGATATTAAATTCCAGAAAACTCCCTGGAATCGACTCCTGCTTACTGTGGAAAGAAAAGGCAGCATTCATTTGGTTGCCGGTGCTACAAAAACAGCAGAACGTGAAAAATGGGCTTATTTTTCAGATTCCTACCGAAGTGAAAAAAGGGTTATATACATGCTGAAGGGCAACTCTGCAAAATATCCATTAAAATCTCTGGAAGATATTGCAGATTCAGATCTGAAAATTGGTATTGTCAGAGGGACTTCACAGGGGGAGTCCTTTGACAGGCTAATGAAAAAACCAGAATTTGCAAAGCATATTATAAAAGTTACAAGGCTTGAACAAAACTATACAAGGCTATTGAAAAAAGGACTTTATGGATTTATTTCAGATTCGGTTTCACCGGTTACCGAACTAAAGGAAAAGGGAGTTTTTGATAAAGTTGAGATTCATCCCCTTGTTGTGCATGAGTCCAAGGTTCACTTGATGTTCAGTAAGCTGACTAAAAAGCCTGCAGATGTGGAAAATTTTAACCAATCCCTGAAAGCGATTAAAGCATCAGGAGAATATGATGCAATCATGGATCGCTATACAAAATAGAAAGTCATCACATAAGAACCCAATCCATGCACGGGCTTTATGTATTTTGCCGAACCGTTTTCCACGCATGGATGCCGGCCTTTATTGAAAAAAATAAAAAGAAGACAAAAACAGCCATGGACATGGACTCTGCAATAACTGGCTTTGCATTTGAGACCCGGCAGATTGCAACACTCAAAGATGCAATTGCGCATACTGCTGCTGACCAGTATTGATTGCTCCTTACATATCCAGCACCCAGCACTGCCACGGCAGCACCTATAGCTCCCCATTTGAGCCAGGTTGCAATTTGCAACCTGGATAAAAGTACTTCCACTGAACCTGCATTGCTTAATGCATCTGTAATGCTTAACAGTGTCAGGTTTTCATTGATGTCAAAGGGAATAATAAGTATTGCAATCGGGAGTCCCAGCCAGGCAATGGGATGCCCCCTTAAAACAAGCTGAAACAAGAGTAGTGCAATGAATCCGCCGTAGGCAAAGGGGAACAAGAGATCCCATTGATGGCCGGCATCCATTTTTTCCCGATTTGCCTTTTCCACCTCACCCTGCCCTGACAGGTAGGATAAGTCGGCCTCATTTTTTGCAAACTCAAAGGCAATGATTGGCGTTTTAAAGCCCTGGGGCAGATCCGCTTTCATGGGAAAAACAAAGACCATGATTATGCCCAAAGCAATAGTGCATACCCCGGCAAGCGCAGTTGCCATGGAAATAGTTTTGTTCACTTTACTTCCTTATTGCACGCAATTACAAACTGCTACGGGCAGACTATTTATGTGTTT
>JAOZSB010000480.1 GCA_029939895.1 Desulfobacterales bacterium | reverse complement strand
GCAGTTCTCAACCATCTCCATTTGTGCCTTGCCAGAGGTTTTTGAAACAATGGAATTAACCTGCTCTATTGAGGCGTATTGATCATCCGCCCCTTGAATCACCAGCAGGGGGGCATGAATGTCGGGCAGAAGATATTCTATGTTCCAGCCTTGGAACCAGTCTGCAAGCCATGTTACTGACCATGCCTTGAAAATGGTTTCTGTTTTATCTCCGTGATATTTTGACAGACCCGTCAGCAGTCCTTTTTCCCATGCTTCAACAGCATCTATGATTCCAGCAATTGTTTCCGGCTCAACAAACACATGTGCAGCCTCGGTGATGATGCCCTTTAACAGGGGAGGGCGCTGTGCTCCATAGATTAAGCTTATGCTGCCGCCATCGGAATGACCAATTAAAATAAAAGGCCTGCCAGGTATCGCAGCATTTAAAAGTTCTGGAAGCTCTTTAAGGGAGTAGTCATGCAGGTAGTCAATTGTACGAGTATGATTGAGGGGAGATGATTTCCCATAGCCCTGTCGATCGTAAACCAGTCCTGGAAAGCCAGTGGCTTTGCATAGCAGGTCAGGGAAATCTTTTAACATGGCATCGCACCCCAGACCTTCGTGCAGGAAAACAAGAACGGGCTTATCCTGGTCGCCCTGGATTAATCGAAAGTAAAGGGAAAGGGCCTCATTGATTTGTGCGATTGGCAAGATTTTCTCCTGTGGTTTTAAAAATATATTTTTTATTTCTGACTAAAACATCCGGGGGAGTTTTTTCATTTTCAAAAAAATCATAACCTTGTTTTAAATTCTTCCAGAAGTCAATCCAGTCAGATTCCTTATGTTTTTCCATGTTTTCATTATTCATTTTAAAGGGGAAAATATGCACCCTGAAAAATTTCTGGCCGTTATTGAGTGCCATGTCTGCGATTGCATAAATTTCTGTAATTGCCTTGTCGTCCATCGCATAACAGCCATTTGAAACGCAGTCACCATGCACCATCAATGCGGAGCCCGTTCGATTGTATGCTCTATCGTATTGATTGGGGTAGCCAAGATCGAATGCGAGGTAGTATGTGCTGTCTGGGTTCAGGAATCTTGGTGGTACATAATAAAAGCCCTCAGGCGCGCGGTGGTCGCCCTGCTTTGTTTTTGGCCCCAACCCTCTGAATCCGTATGTGCATATTCTATAGGACTTGAAAAAGACGAATTTTTTTTCATTTTTAATCCATATTTCAAGCTCCTTTGATTTTTTAAATATCCTGATAAAAACTGGTGCTCCCAGTGATAATGACTTTTCCGTAAATTCCTTTTCCAGGGCTGGTTTTATCGATTTAATCGCATTTTGAGACCGCTCACTTGAAGGCGTGGGTTCGCACCAGCAATTAATTACAGAAAATAGAAATATGATGAGTAACAAAGTTATAGTCTTTAAAGTACTGCTTTTATATTTCATGGTAAACCGCCTGGTTTTATTCAAAAATAAGAGATGCGCCTGTTGTTGCTAAAAAAAACAGAAAAGTGTTTACTCAATTGTTGGAAATTTATAATATAAATTTTCAACAATTGAAAGCTTTTTGCTTGTTTGATTTGAAACCACCTGTCTATTGTGATTAAATGCTTATCATGCTATCAAGAATGTGATTTTATATTGGCTAATTACAAAAAAAAGAAATGAAAAATATGGGACGGAAAAACAAAAAAAAGAAAAAATCCAGCAGGGCACGGTCTCACCAGCATAAGGCCAGTCCTCGCAAGACAGGTCCTCATAAGACTGGTTCGCACAGGAACAGGTCAGTCAATAAATCAGCATTAAAAGTAGCAAATGCCCTGGAATTACAAAAACAGGGCAGGCCTGTTGAGGCTGAAAAAATTTATGATGAAGTGCTGAAAAAAGAACCAGACAATGCAGAAGCACTCCATTTCAAAGGGATAGCTGCTTACCAGACAGGCCGTCACGAACTTGCAATTGAAGTAATAAAAAAATCCATCAGTATCGCCCCCGGAATCCCGGAGACTTACAGCAATCTCAGCCTGTCCCAATATTCCCTTGGCAGATTTGATGATGCAGTAATCTCAGCGAGAAAGGCAATTGAGCTGAACCCCTCTTTTTTTCAGGCACACAACAACCTGGGTACAATCCTTATGGAGATGGAGAACCCGGAAGGAGCGATTGCAACCTATACCAGGGCGCTTGAGCTTAAGCCTGATTTTCCTGATGCATGGTACAACATAAGCCGTGCCTATTGTTCCATGAATATGATAAACGATGCAATAATTTCAATCCGCAAAGCCATAGACATTGAGCCGGACAGGGAGGATTTTTATCATACCCTGGTTGCGTGCTTCAAGATGGGCCTGCCAGATAAAGGGGGAAACCGTCTGCGGATCGAGCTTGAAAAATGCCTTGAAATTGAGCAGGTCTCAACCTTTGATTTAAGACGGATTGTTTCTGTTTTTTTACGGCTGGCGCTCAAGGCGGGTGAGACAGCCGAACAAATTGGAGAAAATTCACCCGATGCCTGGGCATACGATATGCTCTCAGGCCGGCTGCCGAACATTTTAAAAGATAACCTCCTTATGGTTTTCATGGAAAAGGAGATTCTAATTGAGCAGGAGATGGAAGAACTTCTGGGTTGCATGAGAAAATCTTTCCTTGTCTATGCAAGTGATGAAACCCGGATAAAGCCTGATATTGCCGAGCTTTGCACATCCTTTCTTGTTTCCCTGGCTTTACAGACTTTTTTAAACGAATATGTTTATCTGGAGACAGTAGACGAAACAAAGGCCGTTGAAATTCTTGAGGATGAAATCAATAACCTGTTGTCCCAAGATGAGAACCTGTCCCTTTCTCTTATTTTTAGAATTATTGTTTATGCGACTTATCGACCGCTTTTTAGTGCAAAATTTAAGGATGCACTTTCCGAAAAGATTGTAAAACGGGGCAGGGCAGCCTTTTCCGATGGTCTTGCAAAACTGATTGAGCGTCAAATAATGGAGCCAGAGCAGGAAAAAGAAATCAAAAAA
>JAOZSB010000479.1 GCA_029939895.1 Desulfobacterales bacterium | reverse complement strand
ATTATTTAGGTTTAAAAATAGCAATTACTGAAAGGATATAACATGTCAAAAGATGTAGGAAGTGAAGTAGTTGAGTCTCCGTTTGCCGGAAAACATACCTTATCTGGCCAAGAAGGTATTGTCGTCAGTACAAAAGACAATGACAAAAATGCAGGTGTGAAAAGCAGCACAGATCAATCAATTATGGGGGGGCAATTTACTGCCAGGCCTGTGTTTATAGAACATTCCGATGGTACAATAGAAGAAAAAAGTAAGCTTATAGGAGAGCACCACGCAGGTGACCTGAACTTTTTTGGGGAAAATACTTGCAGGAGCAGGGGCAATCCAGAAGTATGTAATACGGAAACTTTTGTTCAGGATAAGGGAGTCGATGTCACAGGGGGTAATGAAAATCAGCCTTCTGGAAAAACTTACATGCCTGGCCAAAAGGATAGTAACGACGGTGCAGCAGTCAGTGGTAAAATTGCAGACGGAGAAAGCAGCTTTGATCAAATATTTTTGGAGCAAAATCAATATTACCGTGGCCCTGATTACAGCCTGTCATCACAAAGAATAATTACTACCCATGAGGATGGCAGGGTGTTTGACAAAACATATATTACCAAATCATGGGTTGTAACACATCCAAGTGGTTTAAAAGAGTCTATGCAGGAAATTGTAGATGTGCGCCAGGCAGAGATGGGCCTTGCAATGGATCAGGACTTTCTTATGGACAAAGCTTGCATGGACAAGGGCAATCCAGAAGAATGTGATTTCAATCTCTTCATTCAGGAGGTGATAGCCCATTCTCAGGATAAGGGAACCGTTGTCCCAGGAGCTAACGATGACCAACCAATGGACAGTGTGCTTAACCTCTATGAAAACAACTTGACTAACAGGGAATAGAAAAGTAGAAGCAGTGTCTGGGTTCAATCCCGTGTACCGCCAGCATCCATACATGTTGGGACTGTTTAAATTTGTGTATGTCTGGTGAATTTAAATAAGTATAAAATAACAATCTGTGGCCTGTAATAAACATGCATGGTAGTGAATGAGAGATGCAGTAATTTATTATAAGCAAAAAATGTCCGTGGTCGGCGGATCATAAACAGCAGGAAACTTGACATCCTGTCCATGCTATTATTTATGATTTGTCGGCCACACATAAAGTACATGTAATCACGCCAATATCAGGAGGGGAAAAACCGCCCTCCAGACCCCTTGCAATAAGTAAACTAATCTTCTACAAAAAAAGCCCCGAAGGGGTGAAGTATAACAGCCTGAGGTGAAACCCCAGGAATAGAGCATCTGCAAAAAAAACCCTGAAAGAGCGAGAAATAAAACCCAATTACATAAGAGTAGGTATCGGAGAGATGATATGAGAACCCATTGAATTTTTTTGTCTGTTGGATTTGGGAAAAATAGCGCAATGTGCTAATATACAAAAACGGCTTTCACAGGAGGGGTGATTAAATGGGAAAATTTAAAACCATCGCAGATAAAGTATTTAAAAAAAAGGACGGAGACACCAGTGCGCTGGATATGGTTGCCAGTAGTAATAACAGGTTTGCTGCTGGAATTTATGCACGTATGGCAGCAAATCAAATGACACCGGGCCAGGGGGAAAATCTTTTTTTCAGCCCGATCAGTATTGCATGTGCGTTGGCGATGACCAGCATGGGAGCATGTGGCTCAACAGCCAGCGAGATGCTGAAAGTAATGCACCTTGATGCTGACAAACAGCAGGTGCAGACCGGGTTCAGGCACCTGATTGAGTCCCTTGACAGCCCTTCGACATTTCAGGAAGATGAGTATGTTGACGGCATGCACAGGCAAAAGCAAGCACCCGCTTTTCAGCTTTGCCTTGCCAATGCCCTGTGGCTGCAAAGGGATTATCAGATAAGCAAAACCTTTGCACAGGATGTCAGCACCTGTTTTTTTGGAAAACTTTCAGAGCTTGATTTTGTCAATGCGCCAGCGGAAAGCCTGGAAATTGTGAATGACTGGGTAGCAGAAAAAACAGAAAACAAAATTGAAGATTTAATTCAGCCGTCAATGATAAACAAATATACAAGGCTGATATTGACAAATGCAGTATACTTCATGAGCAACTGGGCAGAGCCGTTTTCTGAACATATGACAACAGATCTTCCCTTTTTCCTGCCCGCCGATTCAGCGATAAGCTCAGAATTGACATGCCCGCAGATGTACACCCAGGGCTGGTTTGGCTACATGGAGACAGAGAGCTTCAAGGGCCTTTCCCTGCCATACAAAGGCAATGACCTTGAAATGCTTATCTTTCTGCCAAAGGAAGTAAAGGGGCTGCCCGGGCTGGAGAAGCAATTCACAGGCGAAAACCTTTCCAAGTGGCGGGAGCAGTTTTCATATCATGAAGTAAAGGTGACCCTGCCCAAATTCAAGTTTTCCAGCGAAACCGACCTGGCAGAAATGCTCAAGGGCATGGGCATGGAACGGGCGTTTACGTGGCCTGGTGCTGATTTTTCAGGCATCCTGGAAAACAGGAAAAAAGAGCTGGTCATATCCGCAGTACTGCACAAGGCCTTTATTGCAGTAGACGAAGAAGGTACAGAAGCTGCCGCAGCAACTGCGGTCATGATGGCGGCAGGCGCTGCCCCGCCAGAAGAAGAACCAGTCTTTAAAACCTTCACCGCAAACCACCCCTTTCTATTCCTGATACACCACAAAAAAACCAAAGCGCATCTGTTCATGGGACGGCTGGCGAATCCTGGTGAGTGATGGTGGTGCGGGCTGTGGAATTTGTTTAAAGCAGATTTATAGATTTTAGCATTATCGCCATAAAGGGGGGCAAACAATGGGATTCCCGCCTTCAACTATAATTTTTTGCTCAAATAAACTTGACCTCAAATGTTTTTCTTTGATTTTCATATAAGAATCAGCTGTGGCCTTCAGCAGCTCGGCTCGCCTGCCAAGGGGTATAATAATTTTTACTTGTTTGTCGGGATAGACCGTTTGTACAGCTTCGATTGATGGAATGAAATCACTATATCCAGA
>JAOZSB010000478.1 GCA_029939895.1 Desulfobacterales bacterium | reverse complement strand
TAATTGAATTTGTCTTCCACATCCAGCCCCGAAGGGGTGAAATATACTTCAAGCCCTCACGCAGTGAGTTCCATATTATTTTTTTTCGCACTTCATCATTTATTAATCTGAATATTTGCAATTATATTTATATGCCACCCCTGCGGGGCTTAATTGATGATGTTATTTTTTGACTATTCAAACCACAATCCCTGTTCATCAGGATTGTGGTTCACTTCTCGTTCCCAGGCTTTGCCTGGTAACGCATACCAAGAGGCTCTGCCTCAAAATGTTGCACAGATTTATGGTTTGGATAGCCCCAAAATGGTAATTGTAGAGGTTTTTTAAAAATATGCTTCCTTTTTACCGACCCGGTTGGCAACCGCTTGCCAATCGCTTTCTAATCGTTTCCCAAAATTTGAATGAGACAGCACAATTTGGTGGCAGAGCCACCGGAACAACATTCCCAGGCAGAGCCTGGGAACGAGAAAGGATAAACTAAGTAAAAGGCTTCGAAAAAAAATTAAATTTATTAGGAGGATGTATGGATTTTTTAGCCAATATATTTATATGTCGCCCTTACAGGGCTCAATTTTTTGCTTATTATACCCAGGGCTTACGCCCTGGGCTGGTATATGCCGCCCCTACAGGGCTAAAATGATGCTACCTGATTATATCCTGCCTTAATCTTTATCATACAAAAGATAATTTGAATCGGAACGTTATTTTGACAATCACAATAACAAACACTGTATCTGGAAGGTCTGTCAATGTGAAAAGGCAAAGGGCGGATATGCTGGTGTATAATGGTTTTCTAAAGTAGCGCAGAAGATGGGAATCCCCTGCGCTACACATATTAGAATGAAACAGGTTTAATCTTTTTTTTAACAAACCGTGCTGCAAAAAATACTATTTACTTATTTTTAAGGCCTTTTGAATCTTCTTTATTAAGGCTTTTTCGCTTTTTGCTACCTTGCCATCGGCCTTGGCCATTTTTTCTGCTATTTCTAATGCATCCAGGCGGTCTTTTTTGGTTCTGATCAGCCTTGGCAGGGCCTTAATCGCCATTTCCTGATCGGTTTGAAGAATCCGTGACTGCTCAGAAGTCATTTGCTCCACCTGGTCAATGGTCATTTTCTTCAACTTTGGATGGGACCTGCGGATTTCCTTGGCAACCTGGAATTCTGAACGGTCAAGGCTGTCGTCAACACTGGCAATGGCCAGCATGATTCGGAGTGCGCCTGCTGGAAAACCACCCTTGTCCATCTTTGCCAGCCAGATGTCATTTTCTTCCTCACGCGTTTGTGAAAGCTTTTCCTCTGCCTTTTCTGCAGCCTGTGAGTCTACCTTAACACCGAACATCTCTTCAATAACAGAGTTTCCATAAAATGCAGTAAAGCGGAATGCATCAATCAAATCTCCCATATCACGCTTGTAGTCAAAAAGGGTGACAAGGGTATCTGAAAATATGGTTTCCATTTCCAGGAAGAAGTTGCCTGGAGAAACTTTTTTTCGGTTTTCTTTTACTTCTGGTGCAAAAGATTTAAATAAAGACATCATGGGATTTAAGTCGGAAAAAATATACCTGGGAACCCTGTTGGGGTGAAGTCTTCGGAGTGTTTCTGCTGTTTGTTCATTGGTAAACATCTTTACGATGGGGCTTAGATACGTCCGGTACAGGTTGTCATTGATCTCTGAAATAGTATTTACTGACTTGAAATCTTCTTCCTCTTCCAGCCCGTCATCATAATCAAGGATGTCTTTAAACTGACGTGGTTCATAACGCACAATATATTGTGGAACATCCTTTTTTCCCTTGGCCTTTGGATTATCGTCAATAACCATTTCATAAAGACCGGGCAATAGAAAATTGATGGAATCCAGGTTTTCTATCATTTTATCGTGCTGTTTTTTAGCGACTTTACCAGATACGAAAATCCCTAAATGACCAATATCCTTGTGGACAAGATAGATAATCACCTGTTGCTGGCGTTTTATTTCCTCCTCGGAACCCCAGACCTTTACCACCCAGTTGAGTGCCTGCATGGGCGGTGTGATGTTGTCGCCTTCGGAAGCAAAAATAATAACCGGCTCTTCAAGATTTTTCAGGTCAAGTTTTTTTCCTTCCTCAAACTCGATAGCACCCTGTTCCAGCTTGTTGCCGACAAATAAATTCTGGGTAATAAAATGGATCTCCTCGGATGTCATGAGAAAAAAACCATTCCACCAGCGCTCAAAATCCAGGAACCGTTCTTCCTCGGTATCCACCTTGGAATAAACATTATAAAGCTTTTTCCACATGGTGTTTGCAGGATTAAGATCTTCAAACCCCTTAACCAGGTTTGCACCGTCAAACTTGCCATTACCCAGATCCGCCCATAAAGATGCCATCCAGATTCCGCCTATCAACCCGCCCTTGTAGCGCATTGGGTTGCTTCCGTCCTTGCCGGCCCAGTAGGACAGGGGAGAGCCGTTTAGAATAATCGGCCCTGCAATGCCTGGATGATCTGCTGCCAGCATTGCCACTGCCCACCCTGCCTGGCAATTACCGATAATAGCTGGTTTCTGGGCTTTGGGGTGCATCCGAATTACTTCTTTGATATAAAAAATTTCTGTATTTTTTACGTCTTTCAGGGTTTGGCCTGGTTCCGGCTCTGGATAAAAAAGGATAAAGTAAACCGGGTGTGCATTTTTCAGGGCCATCCCGATTTCAGAATCTTTTTTGGAACCCCCGATTCCAGGGCCATGTCCGGCTCTGGGATCAACTATCACCACTGGCCGGGCTTCAGGATCAATAACAACACCTTCTTCCGGGTTGATTTTTGCAAGGGAATAATTCACTGGTCTATCCAGGGTTCGGCCATCAATTATGGTTTCAAAACCAAATTCAAGAACCGGCGGCATTCCTGCATCATTATGCTCCTTGAAGGTGTTTCCCTGCTTTCTCAGCACGTCTAAAAACAAAATTGACCTTTGCCAGGCATCAAGCATATATTCTCCGGCATCCTCCATAATATCCGCACCAGGCAAATTGTCATTT
>JAOZSB010000477.1 GCA_029939895.1 Desulfobacterales bacterium | reverse complement strand
AGTGCCCAAATCCAATTGAAATTATTCGATTTTTAACGGGACACTACTGATTTGAGGTGTATCTTCATTTTTTAATAAAATATTTTGAAAAAAAGGAACATTTAGTAATTCAGCAACCTTTCCTGCCAGGGTAATTAAGGGTTGAGTAGATCGCAGTTTTGACGGTGGCATTGGAACAACAAGTGGTATTGTCGGGAATCTCTCTTTTATTGCATTAACCATAGTTACAGCTAAAGAGTCAATTTGTGTAAAATCTGATTTATATTTTAACTGGTATATGGCCTCACCTACCTGGGTTCGCTGTGTATTGAATTTAGAGTGGCCAAACTGATTAAGACCAAGATATTCGCTATTTGCGATATGCCAATCCAAAACCATCCCGTCAACCCAATTCCCTTCTATTTTCATTATGTTGACATCCATAAAATTTCTTTTCAGCACTATAGGCAAGCTTGATATTATGATACCAATACATGTTAAAAATTAAGCCCTGATAACCTGTTGTCAATTTTAATATATAACAGTTCACCTTTTAAAACAATCGTAAAAAAATTTGCTACCCCTTTGAAGATCATAATTGTGCATAAATAATAAATCAAATATAATTCACTTAAAATCTTACCAATACAAGCTTGTACTTTTGCAATGATTTTGATATGAATTTATTTATTGAATTATTTACAGGTGTTTTAGATATTGTGGTGTGTCAACATCGATGCTCTGGAGCTTTCTTTTTGCAGTGCTTTGCCTATTTTGATGATGCTAACAATTTAATCGGAGATTGACCTTGAATAGAATAGGGTACAAGCTTGTTGCAATGACTGGGTTTGCGGTTTTGCTTTCTGTATTATTAACCGGGCTGTTTGGGTATTATTCATCCAGGAAGATAATTGTTCAAGATATAACAAAGAATAGAATCCCCCGTCTGGTAAATACAAAAGCAACTCTTATTAAAGAAGCCACCTTGAACTGTATTGATATTTCCAGGACACTGGCGCACGACCAGGTGTTGCAGGACTGGTTCAAGGGGAATGAAAAAAATGAAAAGCTTGGAGCGCAGGTACGCCGGAAACTCACCTTTATTTCTAAGGATCTGGGATTTCCTATTGCCTTTGCCAGTAATATAAAAACAAAAGGATTTTATACTGCTAATAAAAAAGCAGATTATATTCTTTCAGAAAAAAACCAAAATGATGCCTGGTTTTTTGAATTCATAAACAAGAAAAATTTAAATGAAATCAACATTGGTAGTAATGAAAATTTTAGTGGAATTTTTTTCTGGGTTAATGCTTTAATTGGAACTCCTGATGAACCCCTTGGTGTAGCAGGGGTTGGAATCCCGGTTGATAGTGTAATTGAAGACTTTACAAAACACGGGTTTGGAAAATTTGCAAAGATCTGGATGGTCAATAATAAAGGGAACATTCAAATTGATGAACAAAAAGATAATATTGGCAATCAAATTCAAGACATCATCCCTGGTTCAATTGTTGCGGATTTTGTTGCAGGCTCCGAAAAGCAGAGCATTCAATCATATGATGACCCCAATAAATTAAAAACCCATCTCAACTGGAGGCAGGAAGTTATTGTTGCAATGAGCAAAATCCCAGGCACTGACTCCAACATTGTTATTTGTATTTATCAAACCCAGTGGATATGGGACATAATGAAGCCTTTTTTTAAAGGGGTTCTTTTTTCAGGCGTTATCATTTTAATTATTGTGGCTTTAATTTTCGCAATTATATCCAAAGTAACAACAAAGATTTTAACACGTCTCTCCAATGCGATTCTTGATTTGGGTGAAGCAAATTTTGATTCTACTTTGTGCATCTCAGATACCAAACGAAAAGATGAATTCGGAGACATTGCCAGGGGGTTTGAAACAACAAGAGAAAAACTTTCAAATGCGTATCATACCTTGCAAATACGTGAGGAAGAATATCGTACCCTTGTTGAAAATATAAACACAGGTGTTTATCGAAGCACAGGAATGTTTGATGGAGCATTCATAAAGACAAACTCTGCCATAGCAAGTATCTTTGGTTATGACTCCACTGACGAGTTTATGGAGATACCTTTTCAGCAACTTTTTGTTGATTCCAGGCAGCGAGACGAGTTTTTAGCTGAAATAAAACAAAAGGGTGAATGTAAAGATTTTGAAGTAAAACTACAAAGAAAAAATGGAGAAAGATTTTATGGAGCCGTAAGTGCCACGGTTCAATATGATGAAAAAGGAAGTATTAAGTGGGTGGATGGAGTAATAGAAGACAGTACTGAGCGAAAAGAAAAAGAAAAAGCTCAAAGAGAACGTGAAATTGCTCAGGCAATCAATGAAGAGATAATGGATAGCATACGATATGCCAGAATGATTCAACAATCACTGCTTCCGTCTATGGAAGTATTTACTTCTCATATTCCCGACAGCTTTGTAATCTGGAAACCACGGGATATTGTTGGGGGCGACATTTTTTTTGCAGACTTCTTTGATGACGGCATTGTGGGTGCCGTAGTAGACTGCACTGGTCACGGTGTGCCAGGAGCCTTCATGTCAATGATTGCATCTTCTGGTTTAAGGAGAATAACCAGGGACGAGGGCTGCCATGATCCGGCTGAGATATTGAAAAGATTAAATTATTATGTAAAAGCAACCTTGCAGCAAGACACTGAGCATGCTGTATCTGATGATGGAATGGATGTTGCCCTTTGCTTCCTGAACACCCAGGACAAAACATTTACTTTTGCCGGAGCAAAGCAGCCGCTGTTCTATCTTAACAAAGACGAGCTGGTTACAATCAAGGGCGACAGGCAGAGCATCGGCTACAAAGGCTCTGATGTTAGCTATAGTTTTACCAACCATGTTATCAAAATCGAAAAAGGTATGGTTTTTTTCATGTCCACTGACGGTTTTACCGATCAATTAGGTGGCGACAAAACACGCATGTTCGGCAAAAAACGGTTTAGAAATATGTTGAAAGAAATCGCCAGTAAACCCTTTGACAGGCAGCGCGATATTCTGATCC
>JAOZSB010000476.1 GCA_029939895.1 Desulfobacterales bacterium | reverse complement strand
CAATCAGCTAACGTCCTTGCCTCCAGAAATCGTACAATTAACCAGCCTGAAGGGTCTTTACCTTGGCACAAATGAGCTAACGTCCTTGCCTCGAGAAATCGTAAAATTAACCAGCCTGGAGATGCTTGACCTCCGTAACAACCAACTAAAAATATTACCAGAATCATTATTAGAATTAAAAATGGAGATATTATATTCTGATGGATATTTACGTGAGGGAATAAATTTATATGATAATCCCATTGAAAGTCCCCCGCTTGAGGTTGTTAAAAAGGGGAAGGGTGCAGTAAAAGCATATTTTGACTCCCTGAAAGATGGAGAAAAGGAAGCACTTAATGAGGTCAAGGTCATATTGGTTGGGGATGGATATGCAGGAAAAACATCGCTTTTAAAACGACTGACAGAAAATAAATTTGATAAAGACGAGGCACAGACACAGGGAATTAATATTGAGGACTGGGAAGTTAAGGAAAAGGATAAAGACATAAAAATTCATTTCTGGGACTTTGGCGGACAGGAAATAATGCATGCCACGCACCAGTTTTTTCTATCCAAGCGCAGCCTCTATATATTGGTTATAGACGGAAGAAAGGATGATAAGGCAGAGTACTGGCTAAAGCATATTGAAAGCTTTGGGGGAGATTCCCCTGTTTTAGTTGTGGTTAATAAAATTGATGAAAACGCAGGGTTTGATCTAAACAATTTATTTCTTCAGAATAAATACAAGGGCATTATTGGCTTTTATCGTGTTTCATGCAAAACAGGCAAGGGAATAAATTCATTTAGAAAGGTTGTAAAAAGAGAACTGGCAAAATCAAAGCTGCTGGAGACCACGTGGGCCAAAACATGGTTTAATGTAAAAAATCGACTGGAAAAAATGGAAGAATCCTTTATTAACTTTGAGAGATATAAAGAAATATGTGAAGAGGAATTGCTAATAGATCCAGCACAGCAGGACACCTTGATTGAATTTCTCAACGATCTTGGTGTAGTTGTGAATTTCAAGGATTTTAATCTGGAAGATACGCATGTACTGGAGCCAAACTGGGCAACCAACGCAGTCTACAAAGTTATCAATTCTGAGTTGTTGGCAGAAAACAAAGGTGCTTTGCATTTTAAATCCATGACCAAAATTTTAGAACAACAAACAGAGAAAGATTTCTATTATCCAAGGGAGCAGTACAGGTACATCATTGAGTTGATGAAAAAATTCGAGCTTTGCTTTGGCATTAACGACAATAGCGTGCTGGTGCCTGACCTGCTTCCTGTGTCTGAACCAAAGTTTAAATTTGACTATGAAGGGGCCTTGAATTTTTTCATTGAATACGACTTTCTTCCAAAAACCGTAATGCCCCGCTTCATCGTAAAAATGCATAACGATATTGTTAAAAATCGCCTATGGAGAACAGGAGTTGTTCTGGAGGATAAGCATTTTAACTCGACTGCCGTTGTAAAGGCAGATCACGAGGCAAAAAAGATACATATTTCTGTAAATGGTATGCAAAGGCAGGATTACTTTGCAGTCATTATTTCATCTTTGCGTGGAATAAATAACAGCTTTGAAAAAATTGATGCTATTGAAAAAGTGCCAATGCCGGATAATCCAAACATTAGTGCCAACTATGAAGATTTGATATATTGGGAGGGGAAGGGAGAAACAACATATATTCCTCCTGGTTCGAAAGAAAAATATGATATTAGTGAATTGTTAGGCCGGGTTTCTGTTAAAGGAAAGAATGAAATCTTTATTCTTGATGGTGTTCGCACTGCTATTCGCTCGAAATTATTCAGCCACAAAGATAAAATGGGAGATGAAGAATGATTGAGCAGAAGCCTTATTCAGGCAAAGAACTTGATTCCCAAGAGTCACCAGAAAAGCAAGATATATATATTAGTGTCCAGGAAATGCTAAAAACCAAAGGATGGCCTTACTCTCCAGAAGCACAAAAAGCTATAGAAGAGGCTGGATCGACTTACGCTGAAGATTTAATTTTGGAAGCTGCTAAACTTGCAAGACGCGAACAGGCTCAGCAGATAAGCACAGGGCATATTGACGAAGCGAAGCAGCGGATTCTATCTATAGATAGAAGGAACCACCTTAAAAGATTTTCCATCGGCGTAGGGGGGGCCATCTTTGGTGTTAGTTCGTCACCCTTTCTTGCATTACTGGGATCTTCGCCTCCATCTACTAAAATCATAATAGCTGGAGCAGTTGGCCTTGTCATAGGAATAGCGCTCTTGATGTTCGGAGCACACAATTAAGCTCGTAGGCTGGGCTGATAATACCAAATATGGATGATGAATTTTGTGACTGTAGATGTGGTATTGTCTGGGTTCTTGTTAAGACAGCGAAGCCCAGCAATATAGGCAAGGTTCAATATCAAACAGGGAAGGTTTAATGTCAATTGCTGGGCTTCTTTGTTCAGTCCAGGCTTTAAGATTGATGTTGGGTGATTTGTCAATCCTCGGCATAGCAAAATAATAAGCTCGTAGGCTGGGCTGATAATACCAAACATGGATGATGCATTTTGTGGCAGTAGATGTGGTATTTTCTGGGTTTTTGTTAAGACAGCGAAGCCCAGCAATATTGGCAATGTTCAATATCAAACAGAGAAGGTTTAATATCAATTGCTGGGCTTCTTTGTTCAGTCCAGGCTTTAAGATTGATGTTGGGTGATTTGTCAATCCTCGGCATAGCAAAATTAAAAGATCAGCCCAGCCTACGAGTCGCATCACCCGCATTTTCCCTTTGTTGTTTCTTTCCCTGGCATAGCCTGTTACATCTTTTCAGTTTGTTCTATAGGGGTTCTCATGTTAACATTCCGATACCTACACTTATGTAATTGGGTTTTATATCTCGCCCTTTCAGGGCTTTTTTATGTAGATGCGCTACTCCTGGGGTTTCACCCCAGGCTATTATATTTCGCCCCTTCAGGGCTTGGTCGATTTAAAAGGAACATATTTTTGATAAACGCTATGGCTGCATAAGCTGCCTGTCAATCTATGTTTATAATCAAAAATAG
>JAOZSB010000132.1 GCA_029939895.1 Desulfobacterales bacterium | reverse complement strand
ATATTGATTGTCAAAATCACGTTCCGATTCAATCGGAACATCTTTATGACTACAACTATAGATGCATTACTTCTCAATAAATGTCTTTGGGAGTGAATATTGCACATTCTGATAATTATGGCAATTTCTCTGCAAGGTCTTTTTGCGATTGAAGGGTGGGGCTGGCTTGGATCGTTTTGAGGCTCTGCTGCTGAACACAGCAAAAAAGGAAAAAATCTGATTTACATTTTTTTTTCTGGTGGCCCAAAATTAAAAAAAAAGTATATTTTGTCAGGCTCTGAACTTTAACCTGTCATTCATCCAGAATATTTCGAATAGCTTTTGAAACACTATCGCTGGTAATGGGCTTTACTGCAAAACCCTTTGCGCCTGAATTTAAGTGGTCCTGTATCAGCCCTTCGTCTGAGTACCCGCTGGTAATAAGGACATTTACATCAGGATACAGCGCAACTAATTTTTCAAGACATTTTTTTCCACCCATGCCCGGCATCCCCAGATCAAGCAGAACCAGGTCAATTTCATTTTGCTTGTCAGCATAAATATTCAATGCTGATTCTCCAGAATCGGCTGAAAGAATTTTATAGCCATGTCGGGAAAGCATTTTTACAGTCATTTCAATTATTGACTTTTCATCATCAACAACCAGGATTGTTTCAGTTCCCTTTGTCAGTGACCCTGCTTTATCCGCCGCATAAGCTGATGTGATTTTATCATTTTTTGAAACTGGAAAAGAAATCCTGAAGGTTGTTCCTTGTCCTGGTTTGCTGTCAACGGAGATATGGCCCCCATGACCTTCAATAATACCATAAATAACAGACAGCCCAAGGCCGGTGCCTGCTCCAATTTCCTTTGTAGTAAAGAATGGATCAAATATGTACTTCTGGGTTTCGCTGTCCATCCCAAGACCCTTGTCAGAAATTGTTAATAATACGCAATTGCCTTCTTTCAAGCCATCTGGTTTTTCTGGATGCTCTTTAATAAGGGATTTATCAATAACACAATTTTCTGTTTTAATGGTAACGGTTCCACCGTCGGGCATTGCATCCTTGGCATTTAAGCATATATTCATCACTACCTGTTCTATCTGCCCGTGGTCTGCTTTTATGAGAAACAGATCCTCTGCAAATTCAAGTTCTATATCAATCATGCGGGGCAGGATTCTATCGAGCATTTTTACAACTTTTTGAATTTCAGCATTTAGATCAGTTGACTGTAAATTAGTTTCAGATTTTCGGCTGAATGTAAGAAGCTGTTTAACCAGGTCTGCGCCTCGTTTTGTAGAACTTGTGATTTCCTGAAGGATTTCTTTGTCTTTTGGCCCAACGCCTTCCTCCAGGAGTTCTGCATTGCCTGATATTATATAAAGAAGATTGTTGAATTCATACGCTATGCCTCCAGCGAGGATTCCTATTGATTCCATTTTCTGGGATTGCTGCAATTGAGCTTCTTTAAATTTTAGTTCTTCCTCTGCCTGTTTGCGTTCGGAGATGTCCCTGCCGACACCAATAATTGAAATAACATTTTTATTTTCATCAAGCACTGCTGTATCCATCCAGGCAAGCCATCTCCAGCCGTTCTTTGTCATTGCCCGCTGTTCTATGTATGCAGTATAGGGTGGCTCAAAAAGGGCCTTCATGGCAGTTGCAGTTGATTCCTGATCATCATCATGAACCAGGGGCATGAAATGACTGCCAGTCAGTTCTTCATTTGTTTTTCCGAACATGGCGCAATATGATGGACTTACAAACTGAAATTCTCCGTCAGTATTAACTTTAACCACCAGGTCTGATTGATTTTCTATCAGGAGACGATACTTTTCTTCACTTTCCTTTAGTGCCGCCTCTGTCAGCTTCTGCCTGGTGACATCAAGGCCGAAAAGACTATACCCAACCAGTTCGCCTGCACGATTAAAAATACCTGAAACGCAGGCATCAACATGCCGTTCGCCACCGGGTGTATATTGCTTCACCTGATAACGGTATTCACCATTACGGCGTACTTCCTCAATAGCCTGATCAAACCGCTCTGCAGATACATTTTCCTTTGTATGCACCTCCTGAACAGTTTTTCCCAGGACTTCTGCGGCAGTATAACCAAATAGCTTTTCAGCCATTGGGTTGTAGTATTTTATGTGGAAATCAATATCTGTTGAGGCAATAGCAATATCGTTTGCATTTCGCAGGATGTTGTCCAGCCGGGCATTGCTCTCTGCCAGCACTTCCATATCCTGAACTTTTTTTTCCAGCTCTTCAAAGGCAGGTTGCTTAGTCATATGCAGAACCCTCAAAATACTTGAATGTTATTTTTTTACAAAAGCCAGGGGTTGCTTTTGACACTATGCAGACTTTTCCCCTGAGTATTCAAATGCTACTACAATTACTTTTTTCCAATTAAAGCATTTAAAATAGAATACAGTATTATCCAGTATTTTGCAAAGTTATTATAAATTATTGTCAGTTAGAGGTAAGGCTGGCTTATTTTGCAGCACTTGAATTATCGCATGATAATTATTTTAAAATTATTTATAAAAACAATTGCTATTGAAGTAATGTTGTTTTAATATGAATAATTACTAAACAAGATGGTAGTAAAATACAGATCAGCCAACCTGAAAAAAAAATTTATTTGCAGTGAAAACATCCCAAAAAATGCCCGTGTTGAGTTTCAAAGTGCGATAGAACCTTTGACTTGTTGTTGGAGAAGATAAAATGAAAAAATATCTAATCATTTGCCTGATTCTGCTTTGCGCTGTGGAAGGATTCACTTCTGAGAAAAAAATGAACCTGGCATCAACTGAATATCCACCCTATTATGGCAGCAGCATGAAAAATAAGGGCTTTATTGCTGAAATGATTAATGAGGCTTTTAAGAAATCCGGCTATGCAGTAAACATACGGTTCATGCCGTGGAAACGAGGGCTGACATGGACAAAACAAGGGAAATTTGACGGGTTGTTTACTATCTGGTACCGGAAAGAAAGGAAGCAGTGGTTTGTGTACTCTGATCCTTTGCCAGCCAATGAGATAGGTTTCTATAAGCGCAGGGACAAGGATATTCCCTTCAAGACCTATGAAGACTTAAAGCCCTATAGAGTCGGGGTCATTATTGGTTATGCAAATCCTCCCGGGTTTGACGATGCAGGTTTAAAAATCTCTGCTGTTGTTAACAATGAGCAGAACATGAAGAAATTGTTTCAGGGCTACATTGAGCTTGCCCTTATAGACAAGATCGTGGGGCGATACATTATCAATACCCGGATTCCTGGGGCTGCCGATGCCCTGGAGTGGATGGAGCCTGCTTTGCAAAAGGACATCCAGTATCTTGTTATTTCAAAGAAGACCAGCGATTATCAGAAAAAAATGGAAGACTTTAATCGAGGTTTAAAGCAGATTACTGACGATGGAACAGTTAAAAAAATTATGGCTGATCATGGTTTTGATTTTTAAAGCCAGCAAGCGATCAACCCGGAGGGGGCATATCTCGGAACGTTAATATTGTAACTGACATGGAAGTAATAACATGGAAGTAAAACCCAAAAAAAGTTAATGCACAATAACTTCAGCAGTAAATCAGCGGGCAGGCAAAACCCACTGAAAGCATCGAAATTAAATTTTTAAACTCCATGAGTTCTCTTTTAAGAACTCTTGCTGTAAAAAAGCATCCGTCACAATCAATCAACTGTAAATAATTGAAAATTATATTGCTATTCATATCGTTTTATTGTATTTGAAAATGTTTTTGTAAAAAATATCAAGGCCTGTGCAATGAAATGAAAAAAAATCCTTTTTTGAAAAAGTTAGATTGATCAAAAATTTTTTTACTTATTTCACCCCCAGACCAGAGTGGCAAAAAGATAGACAGCTTCGTTAAGATTAATAGATTTTTCAGGAGATCAATTTAATATGTCAGAAGCATTGATATTCGAACTCGTGGGCTATGTTGCAAGTGTCATAACAATAATTTCTTTATTGATGGCCAATGTTTTGCGGCTACGCATCCTCAACCTTGGCGCGTGCATCCTCTGGTTAATTTACGGAATTTTGATTAACGCAAATGCAGTAATTGCAACAAATGCTGTTTTGTCGGTGGTAAACATTTATTTCATAGTTAAGCTTCTTACTATGAAAGAGCTTTTTAACCTGGTTGAAATCCGCAAAGACTCTGCCTATCTGCAACAGTTTTTAAATTATTACATGCCTGAAATCCTGAAATTTTATCCTGAATATGTCTATGATGAAACAGAAAATATTTATGCTTTTATTGCTTTTCGCAATGTTACTGCCGCAGGTCTTTTCCTTGTAGAAGTTCGGGAAGAAAATCAATTATATTTAAAACTGGAGTTTACAATACCTGGCTACCGTGATTTCAGGATCAGCCGATATGTCTATGCTGACCACTCCAATGTGCTGCGTTCTGCCCTGGAAAACGGTTTCTCACGGATTTACAGCGAGATTCCTGCAAGCCCGAACCAGATGGCATATTTGATAAGCATGGGATACCGGGAAGAAGAAGATAATAAAAGACTTTGTTTAAAACTGGAGGACTTTGATCTTGAGGATCCAACTGGCGCGCCGAATCCCTGGCGTTAGGGGTGGCTGCGCTGTTTAATATATTTTTTTTAAAATTGAATCATATATTTTGCCCGTGGGCAACTTGCTTTTTTACAAACAAGCCTGCCCGGGGCAGTTATTTTAACCCAAAAATATTAGAGGATTTAAAATGGGCAAAAAAGTACTTCGAGACTGGGAAGATCCTTACATTATCAAGCACAATAAAGAGGATGGAAGGGCTGTGCTTCATTCTTTTTCAACGGCTGAGGCATCAACTGCCGCTCAAAATCTTCCATGGAAAAAGACCTTGAATGGCACCTGGAAATTCAACTGGGCCAAAAAAGTTTCAGAAAGGCCGGAAGACTTTTATAAACCTGAATATTCCGTAAGCCAGTGGGATGATATTGATGTCCCAAGTGTGTGGCAGTTAAAGGGATATGACCAGTTGTACTATATTGCCAATGGCTACCCACCGCCCATCAGCACAAAAAAAAGTAAAATTCCTACCATTGATGCAGAGCGAAATCCAGTGGGTTCCTACCGCAGAACATTTACGGTTCCTGCAAAATGGCTGAGCAGACAGATCTTTATCCATTTTGGTGCAGTCAAGGCGGCTTTCTATCTCTGGATCAACGGTCAAAAGGTCGGATACAGCCAGGGTTCCATGACACCCGCAGAGTTTAACATCACCGAGTTTATTCAAAAGGGAGAAAACACAGTAGCAGTCGAGGTCTACCGATACAGCGACGGCACGTACCTTGAGTGCCAGGACATGTGGTACCTGAGCGGAATCTACCGTGAAGTATTTTTGTTTGCAGAGCCAGATACCTTTGTGCGTGATTTTTTTGCCCACAGTTCCCTTGATAAGGCCTACAAGGATGCAGAGATTACCGTTGAGGCAACAATAAAAAATTATAAGGAAAAACCCGTTGATGTGGTTCTTGAAACCTACCTCTGGGATGGAAAGGCAGAGTTGCCCGGCACCTTGATTGAAGAGCGGCCCCTGACAATCGAGAAGGGAGAGGAAAGGACAGTCAATACATCAGGCCCGGTCACGAACCCCAAAAAGTGGACAGCAGAAACCCCGAATCTATATACGGTTATTGTGCAGCTTAAATCCAAGGGCAAAAAAATCATCTAGGTTAAATCTGCCCGTCATGGATTTCGTTCAATAGAAATCAAGGATGAGGAGCTTTTAGTAAACGGAAAAGCCATCCTGATCAAGGGTGTAAACCGTCATGATTTTGATCCTGATGAAGGCTGGGTAGTGCCTGAATACCGCTATGCTGAAGATATAAAAATCATGAAGCAGAATAATATTAATGCTATCCGCACAAGCCATTACCCCAATCCATCCAGGCTGTATGAGCTTTGCGATGAATGGGGCATTTATGTGATGGATGAAACCGACATGGAAACCCACGGCGTGCGGAATAAAAATTGTCCTGGCGATCATCCCCAGTGGACAGGAGCAGTGGTGGATCGTGTTTCCCGGATGGTGGAGCTTAATAAAAATCACCCATGCATTATTATCTGGTCCCTGGGTAATGAAGCAGGAGACGGCAGTAATTTCAAGGAAATGAAATCTGCGCTTTTAAAGCTTGATACCACACGGCCCGTGCATTACGAGGGTGATCATACCCTGGAGGTCAGCGACTTTGTTTCTTTGATGTATCCCACGGTCGAGGTTGTGGACTCTTTTGGAAATCACGAAGATGTTCGCTTGAACATGCTTTACAGGGTTGCAGCATTGGCGGGTTTCCTTGATCCAAAGGAATTTACAAAGGAGCAGTACGCTGGAAAACCAATTATCCTGTGTGAGTTTGCCCATGCACTTGAAAACAGCCTTGGTAATTTTGATGAGTTTACCAATCGGTTTGAAAAATATAAAAACGTTTGCGGTGGGTATATCTGGGATTTTGTGGATCAGTCGCTTCGCATCAAAGACGAAACAGGCCAGGAAAAATGGCTCTATGGCGGTGATTTTGGTGAAAAGGAAGGACACACCTATTTTTGCGCCAATGGTATTGTGTTTGCCGACCGGTCGCCCCATCCTTCGCTTTTTGAGGCCAAGAAAGACTACCAGTACATCAAGGCGTTCCCTGTTGATTTATACAAGGGAGTAATTGATGTTCAAAATCATTATGTGTTCAAGAGCCTCGCAGATCTGGAGCTTTACTGGGAAGTACTTGAAGACGGCATTGCAGTGTCAAAGGGCACTGTTAAAACCCTTGGCATCGGGGCGGGCAAATCAAAACACATTGCCATTCCCTTTGAGCTGACGGGTAATTCCGATAATGCAGAAAATCACCTTGCCTTAAGTTTCAGGCTGAAAAAGAAAACACCCTGGGCAGACAAGGGGCATGAAGTGGCCTGGGAGCAAATGCCGATTACTCCAAAAACTAAGCCGGCAGCCATTACTTTGTCTCATTTGACAGCATCTGATGAATTGAATGTAAAAAAATGGTTCGATAAGATCACGGTTTCCAATGGTGACTTTACCGTAGTGATAAGCAAAAAGACAGGCGCGATTGTATCCCTTGATTATGGATTTGGCGAGCTGATAAAGTCTCCCCTTGTTCCTAATTTCTGGCGTGCATACACAGATAATGACCGCAACGTCGGCAACTTTGCACCCCCGACCATCCAGGCAATTATCGTGGAGCATCACTGTGAAACCATGACCCTGAAACGATCTGTGAAAAAAGTAAAAGTAGATTCAAAAAGTAACCATCACAGTTCAATCCAATGTGAAGAATACAAAAAAAGGCATGACCACGGTTTACAGCATATTTGCCGACGGGCTTATCTCGGTAGAAAACAGCATGGTTCCCACCAAGGAACTGGTTCGGTTCGGGATGCAGATGCATCGTCCGAACAGTTTCAGCCAGTTGTCATTTTTTGGCAAGGGCCCCCATGAAACCTACATTGACCGTAAGAATGGCGCGAAACTCGGGATCTATACCGGCCAGGTTGAAGAGTTTGTTCATGACTACATGCGCCCGCAGGAAAACGGCAACCTGACGGAAGTCCGCTGGGCTGAGTTAACCAACTCAAAGGGGGAGGGCATCCGCATTGAAGACCTGGGCGGAACCTTGTTAAACGTCAGTGCATGGCCCTATTCCCAGGATGACTTGAATGAAGCAAATCATATTCATGAACTACCCAAAAGGGATTTTGTCACCTTTAATATCGATCTGGTTCAACGGGGCGTGGGCGGGGATCTGCCTGGTATGATAAACCTGCATGATGCCTATATCCTGCACAAGGACAGGGAATATAGATACAGCTTCACCATCAACAGGAAGTAAATTCCCTGCGTTGCGCAGCCGGGGCTGCGCAACGCAGAAGCTATTGAGAAGTTTTTGTTTATTTCATCACCAGAACTCAGGCATAAATTAAGCAAATGACTTTTTAAAAAATTCAGGAGTATGCATGAAAAAAAATATAACTTACAGACCCATTTCAGAATGGACAGGCAGGCTGATCCTTCCCGCTGAAAAAGAACGGCGTGGTGATGGCGGTGTGTTTATAGAGGTGCAGAATGCTCCGGCCAGCCATAAAAAACTGATCGGCAAAAAAGGCTGGCTTACCCTCAAGACCGATGGCGCTGCTCAGGAATGGATCAACCAGGAAACCCGTGACATTGTTTTCACCGATGAAACCTACAAAAGCATAGAAGCCAATAATCTCCACCCGGATCGCTTGAACGGCAGAAAACAGGTAAGCCCTCTGGAAACCATTGCAGGCGGCCGCCCAACAGGGGATGTGCATGTTCTTTTAAAAAATGCAGAAGTAATTACCACCCATGAACCACGCCTGAATACCACCATAGAGCCAACGCAGATTTGCGGCTCACATAAAGCCCTTGTGCAGTTTGCAGGCGATTACAACAACAAAAAGAATCAGATCAAGGTGGTTCATTATAATCCTGCGTCCGGGCAGTTTGACGGAGCAAAAGAAACCATAAATGTAACAAGCCTCTGGTATCGCACAGACCTGAAAAAGACCATGGCCTGTCTGGATAAAATTCATAAATCGCCCTTAAACCAGCAGGGCTGGTATATTTTTGGTGAGTTTAAAAAAGAAAATGAATTCACCCTCTATGCCCTTGAGCCGAGGGAACTGCTACGGGTCAAGATTGACAGCTATGTTGCCGGGAAAGATGCTGTTGATCCGTATATTGAAGACGGCAACTGGGAAGATTGCAAAAAGGGCAACTACCGCACAACCCTTCTCGATGCAGGGGCCGCACCTGGAAAAATCGCCATGAACGATGTGCAGGATTCCAGAATAACACCGATATTTAAAGAGGGTGTCAAGTGCTTTCTGCTGCATCTTTTTGGCTGGGTAATGGACCCGGATGCATGGGTAATTCAAAAGGCAGGGCTGGTACAGGGGCATTTTTCCTTTGGCGTTGGGACCGTAGTCCGTGACCCATTTACAGATGAGCTTCGCTGGGATGTAGAGTATAAGCAGGTTTATGCCCACACCCAGGAAGGCATTATTTCGGGTTCGCAAAAATGGCATGTTTATATGGGGAACCTCAAAACCGGCTGGATGTACCTGACCCCGATTTCCGATGTGCTGATTTATCACCCTGGTTTTTCACATGATTATGATTTTGACGGTCAAACCTTCAAGCCCTTTGAATATATTGAAGACCACTTGCACCGTGTTATGGCAAGGATTCGTTCAGGCAACGGAACCGGGCTGACATTCGTTAATATGGCAACATCGTGTGTTCAGGATGCAGCATTGGGGCTGTACGCTGCCTTGATGGAATTCGAGAAGGATGTGTTTGCAGACAGCCGCATAAATAGCTGGATTGCAAAGAACCCGGACAGCGACCAGGCCCGACGTTTTAAGAGCCTGCGTACCCTGGTGGAAGCCTGGAATCTTTATTTAAGACCATATAAAGTACTTCCAGTGCGCTGGCTGCTGCATGAAAAGAAAATTGATTTAAAAATACCCCTGCCGCACCTTACCCAGTTTGCAGATGCATTTTTAACCAACAAAACCCTGCTCCCAAGGATCGCCCATGACGGCATGGCAAGGGTCATGGCTGACCATGACGCACTCCTGTGGTTTATCCGCACGGATCAGATTGGCGGGCGCTTTAAGGAATACGGCCCCCTGTGGCCGACAACCTTTGAAAAAAGACACCCGCCGGAAATAGAGTTAAGTGGTCTGCCCTGGCAACAGGATGCCTGAGCATGATTTTTTAGTGCATGGTGGAAACTCCATGCACTATAACCACCCTAAAAAAAATACTCTGCTAATCCAGGGCAACTGGAACCATGGAATAGCCCTTTAAAATTTCTGTTACCATGCCTTTTTTCAGAAGTTTTTTATAGCTTGCAGCAAAGGCATCAATAAGCTTTTTGTCTGTATGAAGTTTGGAAAACCCCACGTAGTAGTTAAGTGATTTTTGCGCACCTGCATACCGGATATTTGTTATCTTCAAATTTTTTGCCATCAGTAAACCAACGTCCCGATTGGAGTAAACCGCATCCACACGGCCTATGGCTAATTTCTTAAACCCTGCAGTATCATCGGGGCGCATATCAATAGTAAACTTAACGTCCTTTGATAATAATTTTTCCAGGGACGTGGAGACATTGGATGGGCCGTAAGCGGCAATCTTAAGGCCTATGATGTCAGAGGGCTGCTTGTATGCCAGCTTGCTTTCGGTCTGGACAAAAAAGCCGTATTCTGTATTTAGAATTGGCGGGCTGAAGGTGACCCATGACTCCCTTGCCTTGTTCTTTCCGCATACAAACATTCCATCGGCCTCGCCATTTTTTACCAGGGCCTGCGCCCGGCCCCAGGACAGCAGGCGGAAGGTGCATTTCACATTCATATCAGCACATACTACCCGAATAATATCAGCAAAGGGCCCGGCAACTTTTCCATCAGCCTCGTAGTTAAACGGGACGAGATCCTGGGTAGTAAACTTTAATTCTGCGCTGGTTGCTGTGCTGGCTGCCATCAAACATGCACATAAAATCACCATAAAAAATTTTAAAGATTTCATTTCATCTTCTCCTTTTTTTTTAAAAAAACATTGTTGCATGAAAACCAACCCGCTCCTTTGCAATGAAAGCCAAGTTTCTCGCAAGACTGGTATCAGCATGGCAAAAAATAGCTCACAACAGCAGGATTGATGGTTTCTTCTATCTAAAACCAGTTAATTGATATTGAAATTTAAGAACATGCTTGGTTTTTAGCGGATAATGGCGAAAAGGTCAAGAAAAAAGTGGGACTTTATGTAATCTGCATATAATCACAAATATTACAATCTATTTGCGGGGGAAGAAAATGCAAGTGATAATGTTGGATTTTTTTAACTATTGAATTTGTATGAGAACATAAAGGTTAATCCTGGAAGAATAAACCCCTTGTGCAAATTGTCATAACCCTATATATTATTTTAAAAATGAATAATACAATAATAGGGATAAAATGCCATGGTCGAAAAATCAAAAATTTTTATCAGCTATGCAAGGGAAGACCTTGAAACTGCAATAAAACTTTATGGTGATTTAAAAGATGTTGGTTTAAAGCCGTGGATGGACGAATACGATCTTCTTCCCGGTCAGAACTGGGAATTAGAAATCAAAAATGTTATTCAATCCTGCGAATATTTTCTGACATTGATTTCCGAAATTTCCATCAAAAAGACAGGCCATTTTCAGGAGGAACAGGTAATTGCAAAGGAAGTTGCCCGAAAACGCCCTGAATCAGCTACTTTCATAATTCCGGTTCGCCTTGATGGAACTGACCTGCCCGACAGCCTGAAAAGTATTCATTGGGTTGATTTATTCCCCGAATACAAAGCCGGGCTGAAAAAGATTTTGGCTGCCCTTGGAAAAGAGCCAGAAGATC
>JAOZSB010000131.1 GCA_029939895.1 Desulfobacterales bacterium | reverse complement strand
ATCAAATATAGAAAAAAGAGTTTTTCAGGAGGAAAATTTACATTGCATTTTAAAACAATATATTTACATTTGGCGGTGTTTTTTATCAGCCAGTTTTTTTGTTCTTTTTCAGTGGCTGGCGAAAACAGCCCTGTGACTGCACCCGGCAATAAAAAATCATCGGTTGAGGAGCATGGGGAAAAAATATTTTTTGAGGTTTTTTTTACTAACACAAAAAGAAAAATTCCCCAGATTGATTTTATTTTTTTAAAAGAGTTAAATGGAAAAATAGTTGATGCCAGAGAATTTATCAAATCCATGGGCAGAAACAAATTTTATGAATCGTATATCAAGGGGAAAACATTTTTTTTCCGGGACTACGATGGCAATGAAAAAACGCTGACGCAAATTGAATTTGCTGATGAAGCAACAGAGGATGGCGTGCCATCGCTAAATGCTTCTGGAAGCACAGATTATGTTTATGAAGGTTCAGACTTTGTCCGATACCTGGCTTGTCTGCATGATAAGGAACATGCCCGGCAAAATCAGAATGTAAAAAATCAATCTGCCTATGAAAAGCTTAAAAAGGAGTCTTTTGTTTTTTGCGATTCGATTATCAGGAAAGAAATATCAGGCCACGACAACAGGAAAATTAAAACAACAAGAGTAGCAGATTACCTTGTGTCTGATTTTGATGGTGATGACAGGCTCGACCTGGTGATTTCCTATGGAGTCAATGTTGATATATTTGAGGGCGACAAGAAAATAGATGATTATCAGTCGCCATTTTTATTTTTTATTTACGGCAATGGCGAAAAAAGGCACGTCAGGAAGGTGGGCCAGAAATCAGAGCAATTATACCAGATAAATCCCTTTGAAATTATTGACGCTGATAATGATGGACTCATGGATGTTTTGCTTGGCTGCGGGTATTATGAATCTGATTTTTATTCGGTAATCAAGGGGAACACCAATGAGCTGTTGTTTAAGTCGAATGTCAGATGTTATGACTGTTATTGAAAAAACTGGCTGAACTGTGCGTGATTGTGATGTTTTGGGAATATATTAAAGGTTTTTGAGTATTGCCCTGGTGTTTTGGACAGCAATCAGGTTATAATTGTTTTTTTAGCTTTTGGGTAACTTTCATCTTGCAATTTGTGTCCAGCAGGTTAATGATAGAGAGTTGAAGTTGGCGGTTTGAAAAAATATTATCAAAGCCTGCTTTATTTACTTGACAAACCCGCAGAATATACTAAAATTACGATTTTTGTAATTTACACATGTTTGGAGGTTGAAATGTACGCGGTTCTTGCCACAGGGGGCAAACAATACAGGGTTAACGAAGGAGACACCTTAAAGATCGAAAAGATCGAAGGTGGCATTGGAGAAGAGGTCGTTTTTGACCGGATTCTCCTGTTTTCCGATGGAGAAAATTTAAAAGTCGGAACTCCCATGCTTGAAGGTGCAGCTGTTAGAGGCAGCATTGTTGAGCAGCATAAGGCTAAAAAAGTGCTGGTTTTTACATACAAGAGAAGGAAAAGGTTCCGGAGAAAAAGGGGACACCGTCAGCTTTATACTGCGGTTAAAATCAACAGCATAGAAGCCTAGCTTTTATTTGAGATTTATGGATTTGCGGTTTTTGATTATGGAATAATAATCAATCAGGAAATCAACAAAATCAAAAAACTTAAGAATAAATAGTTTTTTGCTTATTTCACAATCAGAACTTCGGAATAAACAAAAATCTTCGCTTCGTTGTTACATTTAAGTTTATCAGGAGATTTTTTGCTTATTTCACAATCAGAACTTCGGAATAAACAAAAATCTTCGCTTCGTTGTTACATTTAAGTTTATCAGGAGATTTTTTGCTTATTTCATAACCAAGACCTTCGGTATAAACTAAGTAATTAGCTTTGTTGTTACATTTAAATTTATTAGGAGTTTTTTTGCTTATTTCATAACCAGACCTTCGGGATAAACAAAAATTTAAGCTCCGCTAAAATTTATTGGGAGAGAAAATAAAATGGCACATAAAAAAGCGGGCGGTAGCTCGAAAAATGGTCGCGACAGTAATGGTCAGCGTCGTGGCGTAAAAATTTATAGTGGTCAAAAAGTGCTTGCAGGGAATATTCTGGTAAGACAGGTTGGAACCAGAATCCATCCGGGTGAAAACGTAGGCGTTGGCAGGGACTGGACGCTCTATGCAAAGGCTGACGGAGTTGTTTCTTACGAAAGAAAAGGCCGAACCGGCAAAAAGGTCAGTGTATACACCCAGTGAAGTTTTTAGATGAAGTTGCCATTCACGTCAAGGCAGGTCACGGGGGTAGCGGATGCGTTAGTTTCAGACGCGAGAAGCATATCCCCCTTGGTGGCCCCAATGGCGGAGACGGCGGTAAAGGCGGAAGTGTCGTCTTAAAATCCACCCACAGAAAACGCACCCTTTTCCATTTTCGATTTTCACACCTGTTTAAGGCAGACAGAGGCGGCAACGGTCTGGGAAGCCGCAAGACTGGTAAGAACGGAGAGGATCTTATCCTTGAAGTTCCTGTTGGTACTGTTGTTTCCAATGAAGAGACTGGCGAGGTTCTTTTTGATTTTACCGAACCTGACCAGGAATTTGCAGGTGCTCTTGGCGGCAGGGGCGGACAGGGCAACACACGCTTTAAGTCGTCAACCCACAGGTCACCAAGGTTTGCGCAGCCGGGCGAGGAAGGCGAAGATAGAAATCTTAAGCTTGAACTCAAGCTCCTGGCAGATGCTGGTATAATGGGGCTGCCCAATGCCGGCAAGTCTACCCTTATAAGCGTAATATCCTCTGCAAAACCAAAGATTGCCAATTATCCCTTTACCACCCTTACACCCAATTTAGGGGTTGTTGCCTTTGGTTCCGGGGAAACCTTTGTTGCGGCTGATATTCCAGGGCTGATTGAGGGCGCGCATCTGGGGGCAGGGCTTGGTGTACGTTTTTTAAAGCATATTGAAAGAACCCGAATTTTTGTCCACGTTGTAGACGCATCCCAGATAGACCCTGATGCACCAATGGCTCTGTGCGAGACAGTAGAGGCTGAACTTGCGGGTTATGATAAGAAGCTTGCCCAAAAGCCGAAAATAATGGTATTAAACAAAATGGATATTCCAGAGGCTGAAGAGCTGGCTGATGTTTTTGAGGCTGCATACGGCAGCGAGGTTTTCAGGATTTCAGCAGTTACAGGGCTGGGAGTAGAAAAGTTGAAATACAAAATTTTGGAGCTGGTGAAGGCTAACGATGGCGGGGAAATCTGACATTTCAGAACACAGGGCCGAGCATTTTAAAACCGTTAAACGGCTTGTGGTCAAGGTGGGGAGCAACGTGCTTACCACTGAAAATGGACTCAACACACGGGTTATCAATTCCATAAGCAGGCAAATCGCAGTGCTGATGGATAGCGGCATTGAGGTGATTGTGGTCTCATCCGGGGCAATGGCTTCGGGCATCCGCAAGATGGAGTTTAAAACAAGACCTGTTGAAGTTCCCCAACGGCAGGCAATAGCAGCATTGGGACAGTCCGGGTTGATAATGACCTATGAAAAAGCCCTGGCAAAACACGGCAAAAAAGCAGCGCAAATTCTCCTTACCAGCGATGGACTTTCCAACAGAAAAAGATATTTGAATGCAAGAAACACCATCAACACCCTGATTGAGTGGAAGGTCGTGCCGATTGTAAATGAAAACGACACCGTGGCTGTTGAGGAAATCAAGTTTGGCGATAATGATAACCTTGCTGCAATGATTACGCTTTTGATGGACGCAGATATACTGGTGAACCTCACTGATATAGACGGACTCTTTGATAAGGATCCCAGGGAAAACAAAGACGCATCCCTGATACACGAAGTTGCCACAATAGGAAAGAATATCGAAAACTATGCAGGCTCCATCCCTGGTGCGCTTGGTACCGGCGGGATGCTTACAAAGATAAAGGCTGCAAAAAAGACTGCTGCTGCGGGTATTCCCATGGTGATTGCAGGCGGTGTTAAAAAGGATATACTCCTTAAACTGTTTGAGGGCAGGGATCTGGGTACTTTTTTTTCGCCAAAGGGCGAGAAGCTCAAGAGCAGAAAATGCTGGATAGCCTTTAATACAAAGACCAGGGGAGCGTTGATAGTTGACAAGGGTGCTCAAAAGGCTATGACAACTAAAGGCGGAAGCCTGTTGCCCATTGGAATTGCTGAGGTTGAGGGCAAGTTTGGCAAGGGCGATTCGGTTGAGATAAAAACCCGGGATAATGCAGTCATAGGGGTTGGGCTGGTGAATTACAGCTCAGAAGATACTGCAAGGATCAAGGGGCTGAAATCAAGCGAAATAAAATCGGTACTCGGTTCAAAACCCTATGATGCAGTTGTGCACAGGGACAATCTGGCAATGACCGATGCCTGCTCAATGTAGACATGCTCTATGGCCTGAACTATGATTTGTACAAAGATAAGGACTGGTCATTAAACAACAAAATGTCTTGAGCTTTATTAAAATCCTTGTTTTTGCTCAGGTACAATTATCTCTTTTATTCGTTACAAAATTCCTTTATAGTGAAAAAAAATAGCGATTTCTTTAAAAGTCAATTTCAATTTTTCAAAGACACCTTATATATGTATCCTTTTCACATGACAGGTGCTGCAATTTATATCCATAATCCGGGTGTAGGGGTTTTTTTTGAAATCAACCTTAAAAACAGGCAGGCTCGATGAGCATGAAAAATTATAAATAGTTCATGTTTTTTCTGTTTAAAAAAACTTTAAAGCCAAAAAAAATTTTAATGGAGGTATAGATGTCTTTCGAAGAAACCATAATCAACATATCCAGCGCAGCAAGGGATGCTTCCAGAAAAATAGCTGCGTGTACTGCCGAGCAGAAGAATTCAACTTTGATACGGATTGCGGAAAAGTTAAGGGCAGAAGCAGATTTCATTAAATCGGAAAATGCAAAGGATCTTGCAAAGGGGAAAGAAGCCGGGCTGACAAGTGCAATGCTCGACAGGCTTGCAATTACCGATAAGACCATAGATTCAATGGCAGAGGGGCTGATGTTTGTTGCCCGCCTTGAAGACCCCGTCGGCATGATCGTAAAGGGCTACCAGCGACCAAACGGCCTGGAAGTAAGCAAGGTCAGGATACCCCTTGGTGTAATCGGGATAATATACGAATCAAGGCCAAACGTGACAATAGATGCTGCGGGGCTGTGCCTCAAGGCCGGGAATGCTGTTGTTTTGCGTGGTGGTTCCGAGGCGATAAACTCCAACCGTGCGCTTGCCGGGATAATCGGTAAGTCCCTGGAGGAAGAGGGTCTGCCAACGGAAGTAATTCAGGTGGTTCCGGTTACGGATCGAGAGGCCGTGACCTTCCTGCTACAGCAGGAGGAGTATATTGATGTGATCATCCCCAGGGGCGGCGAAGGGCTTATACGTTTTGTTACCCAAAATTCGAGAATACCAGTACTCAAGCACTACAAGGGCGTTTGCCATACATATGTTGACTCTGCAGCAGACCTGGAAATGGCAGGAGATATCTGCTTTAATGCCAAGGTACAGCGGCCGGGCGTTTGCAATGCCATGGAGACCATGCTTGTACATAAGGATGTTGCCGGGGAGTTTCTGCCTGTGATGGCGAAAAAGCTTGTTGATGCAGGAGTGGAACTCCGTGGGTGCGATGCAACCTGCAACCTGGTGGGCAGTGCAAAACCAGCACAGGATGAGGACTGGGACACGGAATATGTTGACCTGATACTCTCGGTAAAGGTGGTGGACGACCTTGACGGTGCAATCGGGCATATCATGCAGTACGGATCAAAGCATTCAGATGCAATTGTATCAAAGGATCACGGCAATATTAAAAAATTCGTCAGGGAAGTTGATTCATCGGGTGTTTTTGTAAATTCATCCACAAGATTCAACGATGGCGGGGAATTGGGCCTTGGTGCAGAAATCGGAATAAGTACATCCAAGCTTCACGCCTTCGGCCCAATGGGGCTTGAGGAACTGACAGCGGTCAAGTTTGTTGTTTACGGTGATGGTCAGATAAGGGAGTGAAATTGGGAAAATCAGCAAATCAGTTTCCCGATCACAAACAGGGCATAGATGAATAACTCAGGCAAAAAAACAGCTCTATTTGGCGGGACGTTTAATCCTGTTCACCTGGGGCATTTGCGGGCAGCAATGGAAGTGGCTCAAGCCTTTGAGATAGATGAAATGGTTTTTATTCCCTCCAATACGCCGCCCCATAAAATGCCGGAGGTGCTTGCAGATTCAGCCGACCGATTCAAGATGCTGCAAATGGCAGTTGCTTCTGTTGATGGATGGTCGGTTTCTGACGTGGAAATAAAAAGGCATGGCCCGTCCTACACCGTGGATACGGTAAAGGGCTTTTTGGAAAAAATGGGAAAAGAAGACACGCTTTTTTTCATTATGGGCATGGATGCTTTTGCTGAAATTGATACCTGGAAGAGCTGTGAAGAGCTGTTTGGCCTGGTATCATTTATAGTGATGGCAAGGCCGGGTTCCAGGCTGAACGTAAAGCTGGAGACAAGTCCTGACATGGGACCGAGTACTGATCTTGGCGCAACCCACGGCACAAAGCTGAATATAAGCATGAACAGGGACACCGGGGCAAAGGGGCGCAGGGAGCTGGCGCAAATGTTAAAGCAAAAGGTGGACTCGGGCTATAAGATAAAGGACAAGACCGATGTGCAGGCTGGTGGCAGACCTGCCGGAAAAGTCGGAAGTATTGTTCATGAATCCTTAAAGCCTGTTTATTATATTGATGTCACCCCTCTTGATGTTTCATCCACAAGGATTCGGAAAATGATTGTCAAAGGGGAGTCAATCAAATATCTTGTTGTGGAAGCTGTGGAGAGTTATATTTCAACAAAAAATATTTATCGCTGATTTCATAATTGATTTTGGATTTTTGCTTATTTTTTATCCCGACCTTTGAAATAAGCATAAGCTGGCGATTTGAAAAAAATTTAAGTTTACTGGGGGATTTTTAATGACAGAAGAATACGACTTATTCCTGAAGGCTGCAACTTCAAAAAAGGCCCTCAAGATTATCGCACTTGATGTTACTGACCTTACGTCGATAGCTGATTGTTTTATTATTATGAGCGGTCGTTCGAGCAGGCAGGTAACAGCTATTGCAGAGCATATAAAGACCGAGTTGAAGAAAGACAAGGTAGTGCCCCTGAGCATAGAGGGGGCCAAGGATGGACAGTGGGTACTGCTGGATTACGGGTATGTGATAATCCATGTGTTTTATGAGCCGGTGAGGGAGTTTTTTGACCTTGAAGGCCTTTGGGCAGATGCAAAAAGAATTAAATCCAAATACCTTGAACCTGATAATGCAGTAAATAATCAGCTTATGGAAAAGGAGCAGATCGTGGAGAAAAAAAAGCCTGTATGTCTTGTAATCATGGACGGCTGGGGGATTGCCCCTGCTGATGAGCGCAACGCCCTTGAGGCGGCTGATACGCCGAACCTGGACAAGTACAAGGAACAATATCCCAACGCCTCTCTTAATGCCCACGGGCTTGATGTCGGCCTGCCCGACGGCAACCAGGGCAACAGCGAAGTCGGTCACCTCAACATAGGTGCCGGGCGGGTTGTAAACCAGATGCTGGTCAGGATCGACACTGCTGTTACAAGCGGAACAATTTTTGAAAATGAAATACTCAAGGGTGCTGTGGAGCATTGCAAAGAAAATAATTCTACCCTGCACCTCATGGGACTTATACAGGATCAAGGGGTTCACGCAGTCACAAGGCACTGCAACGCACTTTTGGCAATGTGCGGAAAAATGGATTTTGAAAATGTTTTTGTCCATGTTTTTTCCGATGGAAGGGACACACCGCCAAAGTCTTGCGCCACATACATGGAAGAGCTGGAAAAAGGCTTTGCTGAGGCTGGCGTGGGCCGAGTCGGTTCTGTGATTGGGCGTTATTACGCAATGGACAGGGATAACCGGTGGGAGCGTGTGCAGATAGCCTATGACGGACTCACAAAAGCTGAAGGCGAAGAATGCGCAACCTGGCAGGAGGCCATTGAAAAATCCTATGCAGCAGATGAGAATGACGAATTTATTAAACCAAAAATCTTACCAGGCTTTACAGGAATAAAAGAGGGTGATGCGATCATCAATTTTAATTTCCGCCTGGACAGGGCAAGGGAACTTACCCACGCAATCACAGATACAGAGTTTTCAGGCTTTGAAAGGGAAAAAATAAAGAACCTCAAATACATCGCCATGACCAACTATTATGATGATGGCGAATTTGAAGTTGCTTTCCCGCCAAAATTCCAGACAGCTATTCTGGGCGAAATTTTGTCCAAAAACGGCCTGAAGCAGGTACGGTGTGCAGAAACAGAAAAATACGCCCATGTTACATTCTTCTTTAACGACTCTGGAGAAACACCCTTTGAAAACGAAGACAGAATCCTTGTGGATTCACCAAAGGTGGCAACCTATGATCTTCAGCCGGAAATGAGTGCATTTGAAGTAAAGGACAAGGTACTTGGCGTAATAGCCGAGGATACATATGATGTAATTATTGTAAACTTTGCAAATGCTGACATGGTGGGGCATACTGGTGTGTTTGATGCAGTAATCACAGCGGCGCAGACTGTTGACGAATGCGTAGGCGCAGTCACGGACGCTGCAACTGCAAAGGGCGGGGCAGTCATTATAACTGCTGACCACGGCAATGGCGAATGCATGATGCTTGAGGATGGCTCTCCAATGACCGCACATACCACAAACCCGGTTCCGGTATTTATCGCTGGAATGGGGGATGTAGACATAAGAACAGACGGCAGGCTTGCGGATCTTGCGCCCACGATGCTGAAAATTCTTGGCATTGACCAGCCCGCAGAAATGAAGGGCGAGCCACTTTTCTAAGATAAAATCAAAACTAAGCAGCACATAAAAGCACCCTTAATATTTTTTAAGGGTGCAAAAAAAATCACAAAAAAATTGACATTAACAATCATTTTGCTTATTTCATAACCAAACCCCATTGATAAACCCATTGATTAATCAGGTGAAACTGGAATGAACTCGGATTTGATAACAGACTACCTCACAGGCCGGCAGATACCCGATTCTGGAGCTGAAAAAAACAGGCAGAAATTTTTGTCACTGATGGTTGAGGACAGGGGCTATGCAAAATCCGACCTTGTAACAGGGCTGGGGTTCAGCTTTACAGACGAGGGCATAGAGTATTCTGCCCGGATTGATGTTGCAGTAGTAATTGATGAAAAAGTACTGATGGCGGTCAAGTGCGCTGCCGGATCGCTAGGTTCCAGGGAACGGGAGATAGTGTCTGGAGCAAGGCTTGCAAATCCAGAATACCAGATACCTGTTGCCGTTGTAACCGATGGAGCAGCAGTCATAGTTCTTGACACAGTTACCGGAAAAAAAACAGGGGAGGCGGTTCCATCAAGGGCTGAGCTTGCAGAAGAATACAACAATGCAAAACTCATCCCATACCCGGATTCAAAGCTTAAAAAGGAGAGAATGATTTTTAAGTCCTACGATTCCATGAACGTAAATGTGATATAGAGCGAGACCTGAAGCAGTTTTAAACGATACGATTATTCCAATATGGTGAATTCATGGTAGAGAGAAAAATACTGGTTGTAGATGATGATCCAACCCAGCGAGCACTTTTAAGTGATATTCTTGAGGTGCTGGGCTATAAAATAGAAACAATCGGTGAGCCTGTAAAGGCACTTGAAGTCCTGAAGGATGAGTTTTATCCTCTGATTATAACCGACCTTATGATGCCGGAAATGGATGGGGCGCAACTCTGTAAAAAAATCAGGGAAATTAACTCTGAATCGGTCATTTACGCACTTTCGGGCCATGTTGCAGAGTTTGACCCGGACAGGCTCGAAGATGTTGGTTTTGACGGTCATCTTTTCAAACCCGTTGATATAAACAAGCTGAAAAGAGCTATTGCCGGGGCTTTTGACAAGATTGACAACCGTTAGCAGTATGAGTTTTGCCCTGAATGTGCGTTGTCCGGGGTGCAGCCCCCTGTAAAGATGTGCCCTCCTCCCTCTATATAACCTCTTCGGGGCTGGTTTGATTGATAAGCAGCGTGTATCAAAAAAAACAGATTTTGACTTAAATTTGAAAATTATATCTGCCCTGTAAAAACTTTAATAAGGAGACAGTTATCGCTACCTCAGCAAATAGAGGTGATACTTACTGCATAGTATGCAAGGCCCCTGAGGTCCGTCCCTTTTCAGTCGTGGATGGGCAGGGTTATCAACGGTGTGATAACTGCAAGGCCACCTTTTTGAATCCAGCGCAAAGGCTGTCGTTAGAGGAAGAGCTGGCGCGCTACCAGGAACATCAGAACGACCCTGATGATGCTGATTATCAGCAGTTTTTGTCAAAGCTTGCAAACCCTTTGCTGGAACGCCTGGAAATGCAGGGAAATCCAAATGGGCTTGATGGGCTTGATTATGGGTGCGGGCCAGGGCCGGCACTGGCTCAGATGCTCATCAGGGCGGGCCACCGGGTAAGCCTGTTTGACCCGTTTTTTTTTCCAGCCAGAAACGTGCTTGACAAGCAGTATGATTTTATAACATGCACGGAAACTGTTGAACATTTTTTTAATCCAGCCGAGGAATTTGCACGTTTTCAGCAGATGCTGAGACCAGGCGGGTGGCTGGCTGTTATGACATGTTTTCAAACCGATGATACTCGTTTTGCTTCCTGGTATTACCGCAGGGACCCAACCCATGTGGTTTTTTTTCGGAAAGAAACCCTTAACTGCCTTGCTGCAAGTTTCGGGTGGACGTGCGAAATCCCGGTTAAAGACGTTGCATTGTTTCAAAAACCAGTTTTTTTGCATACTTCATAACCAGAGCCATCGGTATAAACTAAGCAATTGGCTTCGTTGTTACATTTAAGTTTATTAGGAGTTTTTTTTCCAACGAAGAGCTTGGGTGCGAAGGCAGTTTTCATTCTGGCACATCGATTAATTTATGTTTATTAGGAATTTAAAATTTGAAAGGAGTACAAGTTTTGGGTGATGATTTGAATGATGAACTTGATTTGAAGTACTTTAAAAAACGCCTTGAACAACGCCTTGAAGAGCTGACCCGTGACCAGCAGACAATTGCGCCTGTGGAGCTTGATCAGGCCAGGGTTGGCCGCCTTACACGCATGGATGCCATGCAGCAGCAGGCCATATCCAAGGCTGCGGCCCGATTGGTCGAAGCAGAAAAAAGCCGCATAGGGATTGCACTCAATCGGATGAAAACCGATGATTACGGCTATTGCATGAACTGCGACGAAGACATCCCCGAAGCACGCCTGCGTGTTGACCCCAGCGCATTAACCTGCATTGCCTGCGCCCGTGCAACGGAAGGGGCATAGATCCTCAGCCATATATTTACTTAGTCGATCCTGAAAAACTCTGTCAGACGAGCTGAGAGCCGACGTTAAT
>JAOZSB010000130.1 GCA_029939895.1 Desulfobacterales bacterium | reverse complement strand
AGCTCGAACAGGTATTTCTCAACATAATAACTAATGCTCTGGTTGCGGTAGATGATGGCGGACAGATAACAATCAGCACCAGGCAAAAAGCCATAGACTCCGTTGAAGTTTCAATTAAAGACAATGGATGCGGCATGACACGGGCGACCCTTGACCATATTTTCGAACCTTTTTTTACAACAAAAAAAAATTACGGCACTGGCCTGGGGCTTTCCATCACCCACGGGATAGTAAGCAAACTCGGGGGCAAACTCTATGTTAACAGCAAGGAAGGCGAAGGCACAACATTTTATGTGTCGCTGCCTGTAAATACAAAGTTTCCTGGAGATGAATAATGGCGGATAAAATTAAAGTTCTACTGGTTGACGATGAAGAGGAATTTTCATCAACCCTGGCTGAGCGGCTGCAAATGAGAGGGTTTGAGGTTTCAACTGCAAGCAATGGCGAAGATGCCCTGCAAATGATCGATACAAATTTACCCGATGTTATGGTTCTGGATTTGAGAATGCCGGGTATAGGCGGAATTGAAACACTCAGGCATGTGCAGCTTATTGCTCCCGGCCTGCCGGTTCTCCTGTTAACCGGTTATGGTTCCACAGAGGACGGCATTAAGGGCATGAAACTCGGTGCATCTGACTATCTTATGAAGCCCCTTAATATTGATGACCTCATAGACAAGATGAAGGAAGCCATGGTGTGATCAAAGGCCTGTTCACACGCTTTTTCATCACCCCCATTTCGTGGGGCATAATATGAGTGGATAAAATAGTTCTTATAGTTTGTCTATTCAGCTGAGTTTTAATTTAAAATTTTTGATTTCAGCACACTCTCTCGGCTTTCCGGCAGGGTGATTCATTTTGTTTCATATCGTTCTGTTTCACTTCGTTTCAATTTGTTCCACAAGGCAACATCAGCTAAAACATATCAGAATTCCACAAAAACCACTACCGTAAACTAATGTTTAAAAATCAAGCATTTATAAACGATTATTCCTGCTTTTGCGCTCTTTGGCATCCCTTGTGCTATATAAAATTATTAACAGAGCAATGCTCTAAAAAGTGAGAACAATAATTGAAAATAATCACCAAAGGAGAATGCACCATGAAAAACTTAATGAAAAAAATTGACAGACTCTTCACAGCCATCACATTTGCAGAAGCCAAAGCCCATGACCATGCCCGTAAATACCTTGAACCTCAAAGGGCAGTTATCAAAAAAATGGAGCCAAACAATCTGAAAAGCTTTCTGACCAATGTCGGCCTGGACAACGTCAAAGTATATTATGGTGTTGCTGCAATATAGACAGCTTTGGACAGTCCAGGTGAAAGCCTGGTTAAAAAGTTAAGTTTATAAGAAGCTTTTTTACTTATTTCATAACCAGACCTGCGAAATAAACTAAGTAAAAATGCTTTTATAAAACAAATATTTGGAGGCTTTTTGCTTATTTCATAATCAGGCCCTGGGTATAAACTAAGCAATCGGCTTCGACAAAACATTTAAGTTTATTAGGAGGCATTATGAAAAACATAAAAGTACTTTTGGTTGACGATGAAAAAGAGTTTGTGGATGCCCTGGCAGAAAGAACCCAGATGAGGCAACTCGATTCAAAGGTGGCCTACGATGGAGACCAGGCATTGACTCTTGTTAAGGATGAAGTTCCCGATGTAGTAGTTCTGGATCTGAGAATGCCGGGCATTGACGGACTGGAAGTTCTTGACCGCTTAAAAAAGAACTACCCAAAGGTTCAGGTTATTGTGCTTACCGGACACGGTTCGGAGCAGGATGAAAAAGCATCAAAGAGCCTTGGCGCATTTGAGTACCTCCAAAAACCCGTTGGCATTGATACGCTCATTCAGACAATAAAAAGTGCCTATATAGGGATTGGAGAAGCCGTAAGTGCTGCTGCTTTTGCAGAGGGTGGCGATGATAAATCAGCCAGGGAAATTCTTGATAAAACCAAATAAGAACAGGTTTTTCCTTCTGTTTAAAACAGTCGGCAATATAAGCAGAAGCAGATAGACGGTGAATAAAATGGACCCGATCAGGATAATGATTATCGGTTTCGGCATTGATTTTCAAAACCAGTTCAAGGCACATATGCTGCCAAAAAAGTATATGGTTTTTAATGCAGAAACAGAAAAAGAAATTACAGTCCATTTGCAGGAAGGCGTTGATGTTGCACTGCTTAATATGACTGAAATGGAGCAAGTAGGTTTGCTTCATCTCACCCGAATAAAGCGTGCAAGACCCAGGGTTCAAAGCATTTGCGCCATACCATCGGGGAAAGTAAAACTGTCGATTGCAAGCATGAAACATGGTGCTTTTGATGAAATTCAATATCCTTTTTCGTGGTCAGTATTATTTGAAAAAATCAATGCTGCATATGCGCAAAAGAAAAAGCTTCAAAAGCCCAAAAGAAGTATATGGAAACGAATCGAAGACCACATCATAGCCGGAGGTCTGGCCCAGGAAGGCGGCAGGAACATGGCGATTGACTGGCTCGATAAAACAAATAAAAACACCAAGGATGACGATACCGCAGGATCATAACAGTGAAGTACTTTTTTTTACCTGCGAGGAGGACAAATGAACAAAATAAAAGTAAAAGATTTTATGGTGCCGACAGATGACTATGCAACAGTAAATGAAAATGAATTGCTCTACGATGCTATTTTAGCACTTGAGAAAGCTCAGGAAGACTATTTGCAAAGAAAAGAAGACACCATATATCCCCACAGAGCATTACTGGTTTTAGATTCCTCCAAAAGGGTTGTCGGGAAATTAAGTCAGCATGATATTTTAAAGGCCATGGAGCCGAAATATCAGGATATTATTTCCAATGATGACAGTACAAGAACTGCGGTAAGCGGATTCAGCCCTGATTTCCTGGAGAGCATGATGAGCCAGTACCAGTTGTTTGATCAGCCCCTGGTAGTACTTTGCCGGAATGCTGCAAACATTCGGGTAAAGGACTGCATGTACACAATCAGTGAAGGTGCGGCTGTTGATGAAAATGATTCTTTGGGCCTGGCGATTCACCAGTTGATTATTGGAGAGCATCAATCATTGCTGGTAACGCGTGGCGACTCGATAATCGGTATACTCAGGCTGACAGATGTTTTTCATGAAGTATGCAACAAGATTAAAGAGTTTAAAATTTAGGTAATACAAGAGGTGGCAATTATGAATATTCGAGTTTTGGTTGTTGATGATGAAAAGGATTTTGTAGACCAGTTATCACAACGAATGGAACTGAGAGAATATGATGTAACAACTGCTTACAGTGGAGAAGCAGCGTTGGAAAAGCTCCGGTCCTACAACTATGATGTCATCATCTTAGATGTCCTGATGACGGGCATGGATGGCATTGAAACACTACAAGAAGCAAAAAAACTTAAACCCCTGACCGAGGTCATTATGCTCACAGGGCATGCAACGGTAGAAACTGCCATTGAGGGCATGAAACTCGGTGCATTTGACTACTTGAAAAAACCTGCCGATACCGAAGAACTAATCAAAAAAATTGATGCGGCATATTCACGAAAAAGCGAACAGGATGAACGTATCCAGCAGGCCAGGGCAGATGAAATCATTGCTTCGCCTCGTTCAGTGTTGAGAGATGAATAACATTTAAACCTGTTTAAAAAAAGTTTAAAAACTTCTGCCAAAGATGCACGGACCAATGGCGAAAGCTAATGGTGAGCTACAGGTGCACTTGAAGTACTAATGACGGAGGAAAATTATATGAGTCATGCAATAGCTTCTACTAATAAAGAAAAAAAGTTCCTGACGCACAAAACCATATGGCTTGGTGTGGGCGTATCAATATTTATCATTATCGGCTTTTTATTACCCACCAGCAAAAGCCTGCTCACTATGATTGTGGAAAACGGGTTTGCAAAACAGATGATGGACATTGGAATCGCCCATAGTCCAGAAGAGGCTGCCCGAAAAACAATGATGGTACTTGGCATCATTCCCATGGCAGTAATATTTTTTGCTACTGAAGCAATTCCAATCGGCTTGACCGGCATACTGATGCCCATACTTGCCTATTTTCTGGAGCTTCTGCCAAGATCAATGGTTGGCAAATCCTTTGCCGGTGATGCACCCATGTTCCTGCTTGGTGTTCTTGCGATGGGCGTTGTGGTTGTTGACGTTGGCCTTCACAAGCGGCTTGCCACATGGATACTTGGCTGGACAAAGGGCTTTTTTGTTCCAGTGATTATCCTGTGCATCAGCATGTCTGTCATAGGGTCGTTTATCTCTGCCCATGCCATGTGCGCATTCATGACACCTGTTATGATGGCGATTTATTTTGGCTCTGTGTCGGCCAACAGTAAAAACGGAGTAATCGAGCATGATCCAAACCTTGCAAAGTTTCTTTTATTTTCCCTTTGCTTTGCCCTGAATGTTGGTGGTGTAGGCTCTCCTGCGGCTGGTGGAAGAAATGTCATCATGATGGGTTTCTGGGAAGGTTATAATGTCCCAATGGATTTTTTCACCTGGATGAAATACGGGTTCCCGATGGTTCCGATACTTGGCGCTGTTGTTGCCATATATCTGCTGCTTATGTTTTCGCGCAAACTTAAAACCAAAGATCTTACACCGGGTCTCAAGGCCATTAAAAATGAAACAAAGAAAATGGGAAAAATGAAGTACAAGGAATATGTGGCCTTTGGAATGCTTATACTTATTCTGCTTCTGTGGATATTTGGCGGAGAGGAACTTGGTCTGGGCGGGCCTGCACTTCTGGCTCTTTTTATTCCTGTTGTCTTTAAGGTTACATCCTGGCGGAAGATATTGAATGGAATTTCCTGGGATGCGTGGTTTATGTATTGCGGCGCACTTACACTTGGGGCATTGCTCAAGGAAAGCGGTGCAGCCCTGTGGCTGGCACAAAGCGTTATGAGCATCCTTGGTTCAATCGGAATTTACTCCGGTATCGGGCTTTGGATCGGCCTGTCTTCATTCTCAGGCCTGATGACCAACTTCATGTCAGATGCTGGAACAACGGCACTTCTTGGGCCTATTGTAATTCCAATAGGAATCATGTCGGGCCATATGGCAGAACCCTGGGCCTCTGGCCTGTCGGTTGCCTTTTCAACATCCTTTGCACATTTTTTAATTGTGGGCACACCAAACAACGCTATTGTATATGGGCTTGGAACTTACCCGGATACTGGCGAGAGGGCGATTAAACCAATAGATTTTATCAAGTACGGTTTCCTGCTGTGGGTTCTATCGCTGGTTGTTGTCTGGGTAATTGGATTTTTAGGCATCTTCAACCTTGTTGGATTTCCAGAGCATATCCTTGAAACATCAAAGGCGGTTCTGGAAAGCGGAGCCATGTAGCTACTGTATTTTAATCACATAAACCCTGTCGGCTGGCTGCATTGTGCAGACATGTCCGGCAGGGATGATAATATCACAAACTATTATGAATTTTTGCTAAATCATTGACAAAAGATTATGAGTCTGAATCAATAATCTTTAGGTTAATCAAATCTGGTTTAAACATACAGAAAAGCAAGAGGGAATTAAAATCTTGCATCACCCGGAGTAAAGACCAATGAGCAGAGACGACTTAAATATCAGCGAGTTTTATGGCCGAATCATTGCAAGCTATACCCATGAAATTCGGAATATACTGGCTGTCATTCGGGAATCAGCAGGATTGATGCAGGATATCATGGGGTTGATCCCGGAAAATGACATGCCCCATTATGACAAACTTACCAATTCTCTGGCAGCGGTTGAGCGGAATGTGCTGCGGGGACATGACCTGAGTACCAGGCTTAATGAATTTGCCCACAGCTCGGATGTTGAAACAGCAGAGACTGATCTTTATCAGTCAATTGACATGCTGGCTTCCCTGTGCAAAAAAATTGCCGAGCGGCAAAAAGTAGCAATAAAGGTGGTGCAGCCGGATCAGCCTGTCATACTCAAAACACGTCCTATTGAGTTGCTGCTGACGGTTTTCATGTGCGTTGAGAGCCTGTTTTCATCCACTGAAAAGGAAAGCGAAATCTCTGTTTCCATAATTCAGAAGGATTCTACAGCACAGATTATTTTTTCCTGCTCAGCCATCAAACCTGACGTTCGTTCCCTTGAGGATCATATTGCATCAACGGCCCAGTGGGAGCTGATAAAAAAGCTGTGCCTGATTATTTCCGGAGAAATTCAAATAGATGATCCAGAAAAAAAACTTTGTCTTTTGCTGAACCCTGGATTCTAATTAAATGTTTAGAGCAGATTCGCAATGAAAACTCATTAACAGTAATTAGATAATAAAACATAAATCATTCGTAACTTAATAATATAAACAGACACCAGACAGTGATGACAATAACCTGTTGAGGGGAGTACTTCATGAAGATAAAATATTTTTCACTTTTTTTGCTTATGGCAGTTTTTTTTCTATTTACTTCCATGCCTCTCCATGCAGGTGACAGGGCCGGCTTATCTGACGGGCAGACCATTTATGTGCCTGCCTATTCACACACATACTATGGCAGCAATGAAAGTTCTTTCCCGCTGACGGTAATACTGAGCATCAGGAATATTGATCCAAAGCAGTCCATCACTATCACAGGGGTTCATTATTATGAGTCCGAGGGCATACTGGTCAAAAAATTTGTAGATCAGCCCGTAACCCTCAAACCTCTTGCATCATTACGCTACATCATACCTGAAAAAGATAAACGTGGTGGGTCCGGTGCCAACTTTATTGTCAAATGGTCCTCCACTACCCGCGTTAACCCGCCTATTGTTGAATCAATCATGATCGGGGCTGGAATGCAGCAGGGTATTTCTTTTACTTCCCGTGGGCAGGTAATTATTCCACCCAAATAAAACCGCTTATCAAATAGCCTGTCCGCCCTGTCCTTGCAGGCGGATGAAGCCAGACACAGCATTTTGACTCATATTCGGAGAAAAGAATGGGTATTGCAGCCGATATAGCCATCATCGTTGTCGCCGCTTTGATAGGCGGCCTGATTGCGCAGCACTTCAAGCAGCCCCTTATTCTGGGCTATATCCTGGCGGGTCTGTTTGTCGGTCCCTATACAGGCGGAGTAACAGTAACTGAAATTCATGATATTGAACTTCTTGCAGAAATCGGTGTTGCTCTTCTTTTGTTTGCTCTGGGGATTGAATTTTCATTCAAAGAACTGCGCCCCGTCCGCTTTGTGGCACTAATCGGCACCCCTATCCAGATAATACTGACCATGGGTTATGGCTATCTTGCCGGGCGATTGCTTGGCTGGGACCTGTCGTCCTCAATCTGGATCGGAGCACTTATTTCCATTTCCAGCACCATGGTAGTCCTGAAAACGCTTATGACAAGAGGGTTGATGGGAACGCTCTCCAGCCGGGTAATGATCGGCATGCTCATTGTTCAGGATCTGGCTGTTGTGCCTATGATGATCATATTGCCGCTTTTAAGCGATCCCCAAAGCGGCTTGCCAATCCTGGGCTGGGCAACGCTAAAGGCATTCTGCTTCCTGGGAATCATGGTTGTTGCAGGGATGCGGGTCATCCCCCGTGTCATGCAATACATCACAAGCTGGAACTCACGGGAACTGTTCCTCCTGTCAACCACCGCAATCGGCCTTGGTGTTGGATATGTAACCTATCTTGTGGGGCTGTCCTTTGCTTTTGGTGCTTTTGTTGCGGGCATGGTCATCAGCGAATCAGACTACAGCCATCAGGCCCTGAGTGACATCATCCCCTTGAGAGATATATTCGGCCTGCTTTTCTTTGTTTCTGTGGGGATGCTGATTGACCCTGCATATCTGCTTGCACACTGGAAGGAAGTGCTGCTGCTGGTAACGCTGGTTATCATCGGAAAAAGCCTGATATTTAATATTATAGGACGACTTTTTGGCTATTATAACATTGTTCCGCTTGCCGTGGGCCTTGGACTGTCCCAAATCGGTGAATTCTCATTTGTACTTGCACGTGTTGGGATGAGTACCAATTCAATTGACGAATCTCTGTATGCCCTTATTCTGTCTGCTTCTGTCATCACCATGGTTCTAACGCCGCTCCTGACATCCCTGACAGCTCCTGTTTACAAGCTGAAAAAACGCCTGTTTAAACATGAAACCGTACAAACCATCAATATTTCAGAGACCGGACTCAGGAATCATGTGGTCATTGCCGGTGGGGGCAGGGTAGGGCGACAGATCGCCAAGACAATGCAGCATCTAAATGTCGAGTTTGTGGTCATAGAACTTGATTCCCGCAATATCAACCACCTCAAAACAGACGGGCATTCAGTGGCTTTTGGCGATGCAAGTCAGCCAGTTGTCCTGGAGGCGATTGATATTAAACACGCCCGCCTGCTGTTGATAACAACGCCAGCAAAGATTATCACCCAGACCATTGCAGAACTCTGCAAAAACCTGAACCCGGAGATATGCATTATCGCCAGGGCCACCGGTGAAGAACACATGCGAACACTGTATGCAATGGGAGTAAGCGAGGTTGTGCAGCCAGAGTTCGAAGCCGGGCTTGAGATTACCCGCCAGGCACTGCAACAACTCGGTGTACCGCCAATTAAAATTCTTAACTTTGCAAACCAGCTGAGGCACGACATATATCAGCCGGCACATGATGAGGAACAGAAATACAAAATGCTGTCAAATATTCGAAGAACCTCGGATCTGCTGGAGTTAACATGGGTTCCCCTGTCCGATGACAGCCCCCTGGTAGGCAACACCATAGTCGCTATGGATATACGAAAGAAAATTGGGGTTTCGATTGTGGGCATCATCCATAAGCGGGAGATTATGCCCAACCCTGATGTTGACTACCGATTCGCACCTGACGATATGCTGGCGGTTATGGGAGAAACTGCGCAACTATTAAAGTTTCAACGCTTTGCCAATCCCGAAAAACAGGAAACAATGGATCATGGCTTCGTACATGAATAATATCCGCTTCGACTTACTTGCATCATTTTTACATGGCAGGTTAATCTGGTATAGAAAAAATGGACGATTTCTTAAGAGAGGATAATAATTATTAAAGAGGTATTCATTGTAGCAGAGAAAGAGAAAGAAATATTCACAAGAATTTAAACCCGAGGTGGTGTCAACCCCCCATTTTTTGGTCCAGCGGCAATGAGAGTTTTCAGTTCAAATTAGCTGCCTGGGTTTAGTTGTTCGCCGGTGCCTCCGGCGGTTGCTGCGAACTCATTGGGATATAATTCAATGCACTGCGGTCTTTTTTCATTATAAGTTTCCCTCCGCTATATCCTTCAACATTTCTTTATCAAGCATTAACTCAGCAACCCTCTTTTTTAGTCGCTGGTTTTCAAGCTCAAGTACTTTAAGCTTTTTAGCTTCTGTTGCTTTCATTCCGCCGTATTGGTTGCGCCAGCGATGAAAAGTTGCCTCACCGATTTCAAGGGCCTGGCAAACCTGTGCTATGGTTTACCTGCGTTGAGACGACGATCCGCATCCTGTAATTTGCGAACGATTTGCTCCGGGTTGTGCCTTTTTCCTTTTGCCATTTTTAAGCATCCATATTTCCATTATCGGCAGCTCAAAAACTCTCATTAGCTTTGGTCTTATTATAAGGGGGCAGACCAATAGCAGAATACACCTTTGATGCCCTGAACCGTAGAAAAACCAAAACCAATAACCTGACCTCTGTCACAACCACATATATTTACGATGGCGGGCAGGTAATCGAGGAATACGAAGACAACCAGCTTGAACGCTCCTATGTGTACGGCTCCTATATAGACGACCCGATTAAAACAGAGTTCCAGGGAGAAACATATTATTACGTCAAAGACAGGCAGTACAGTATTACAGGAATACTTGACAACTCCGGCGAAATCGTAGAAACTTATAGGTATTCATCCTTTGGGTTAATGACGATCTTTGACAAAAATGGTAATAAAACACCATCAAGCGCAATAGCTAACCCATACGGCTACACCGGCAGGCGCTGGGACGCAGAGTCCAGCCTGTGGTACTACCGCAACCGTATGTACTCGGCAACAATAGGCCGGTTCCTCCAGCGCGACCCCGCAGGCTATGTTGACGGTATGTGTCTCTACGCCTACGTGATGAATAACCCCTTGAAGTATCTGGATGCCTGGGGGTTGGCGGCGACTACTTCTCAGAGTGGTTATACCGAATGGGGGCATTGGAATAATGAGGAAGACCAAAAGAGTTTTATTTATTTTGCTGGTAACAATAATGACACAATGTCTGATGCTGGGCAATTTGGAGTAAATAAAAAAAATGATACTATGGCAGAAGCTACTGATGCGAGTGTGGTTGGGAAAGTTCAACGGCAAATTAATACAGCTCCATCTTCAATTGATGGAACGGACCTACCGTCAATAGCAGTAGCTGGGATAACCGCTGCAACAGCTGCGCAGGTCGATTCACCGATGATAGGTCCAGCCGATGCAGTTGCCTTGTTTGGCTTTTTTGCTTATGCGATATATTATTATTGGAATACAGGTGATATCTCTCCGAAATATGAAGAACATACAGGCGGGACGCGACCTTCAACATGGGATAAGCATTCAAAAAAACGCCCTGGTGCCCCTGAAAAAGGTGATAAAAACCGAAGACCGCCAAGGAAAAAACCACCGAATTATAGGGGGCCTTGGCCACCTCCAGTAAAAACAAAATAAAAATTTTTATGATACATATATGGGGTATTGTTATAAGATGACAAAAGAAGATAAAGCATATGAAAAAGCACTGAAAGAAATGTTAAAGAAAAACCCAGACATCAGTAAAGCTTTATCTCTTCTTGAGGTATCTTTAAAAGCTAAAAACCCTGAAGCTGCTTATGCTTTAGGGACATGGTATCTACATGGCACATATGTCAAAAAAAATTTAAAGATAGCAATACAATTAATAAGACAAGCTGCAAAACATAATATTACAGATGCTTTGTTTGATATGGCGATATGTTATGAAAAAGGAACTGGCGTCCGTAAAAATTATAGATTAGCTATGGAATATTATTTACGTGCTGCATTGTATGGCGACACACAATCAATATATGAGGTTGGCAGATGTTATTATTATGGGATAGGTGTAGAAAAAAATAGAAGATTGTCAACCATATGGTATGATCGTGCTTTTGAATTGGGTATTACTGAATAGTTTTATCTCGTGTCCCCGGAGTTCCGCTTGATGAATATATAGACGTAAACGCAGACAATGAGTACACAAAGATAGGGTCAAAGGTCCCGGACTATGATGCAAAGGGCAACATGACATCCGATGGTGTAAATGATTATGTTTATGACTGGAACAACCGCCTTGTAGAAGTAAAGAAAGACGGACAGTCAATAGCATCCTATACCTTTGATGCCCTGAACCGCAGAAAAACCAAAACCAATAACCTGACCTCTGTCACAACCACATATGTTTACGATGGCGGGCAGGTAATCGAGGAATACGAAGACAACCAGCTTGAACGCTC
>JAOZSB010000129.1 GCA_029939895.1 Desulfobacterales bacterium | reverse complement strand
ATGTTGAAAGAAATCGCCAGTAAACCCTTTGACAGGCAGCGCGATATTCTGATCCAAGCATTTGAGACCCACAAGGGCGACCATGACAGGCAGGATGATGTGACAGTGGTTGGGTGCGGGTTTGATCAATTGCTTGCAGAGGATTAAATTTGAAATACAAAATTCGGTAAGAATTTGTTTTTTAGTCAGATACTACCTGGCTCTTTCTACCTTATATCCCATTTTTTTGAGAAGACTGATTATCCCCTGTCTGCCTGGAAGGTGAAGCGTACCCACAGCAATAAATGCGTTGCCTTTCTTGAGGCGGGGCTGCATCCGTTTTGTCATCAGAATGTTCCGATCCGTAAGCAGCCTTTTAATAATATATTTTTCAAGCCTGGTATTATTTTTCAGCTCCATTGTGGCCATGCTCATTGTGTAAAGTTCGTCCATATTACCAGCAAGATAGAGAGCATGAAACTGGTCGAGAACCTGTTTTTTTTTGCTTAAACTATCAAGCGTGGCCTTGAGGAAAAATTTCTGATCATCGAGTGACATTGTATCAAATATGTCAAGCTGCTCCTCTGGCGACTCAAGCCCGTAAACAGGTATGCCTTTTTTAATCGCCCTGGTGTACAAAAGCAAATCCAGAAACATGCCGGTTTTGGGTTTGGGCATGGACAATGTCATTGCAACTGCCCAGGGTTTCATGCGGTTGGCAACCTCCCGTGAAATAGAAAGGGTCTCCATTGCCAATGCAGTCTGGTTGAAAAAATCTGCGCCCAGCAATCCTTCCAGACTTTCCCCCTGGGGCAGAATAAGCTGGGAACTCATTTTAAGCAAATTGACGATATTCATATCAATCTCCATAGTGAAGGAGGATGAGGAATTAAAAACATCTAATACCAGAGAGGGCAGGTTGAGAACACGTTCATCCTCTGTGTGGATAGTTCCAAATAGATGACTTGGTGCAAGGTTATCCTTTTCGATTTTAAAAAGAAGCGGGCCAAAATTATTTTTCTCGCTGTTGCCTGCCTTGTTATTTTTTTTTGATTTTTCTGCCTGATTAAGCTGCTCTGCTTCCTTAGAATAGGGTCTGTCTGAGTAATGGGAAATGCCATTTTCATCGACCCATTTGTATATTTCACAATAGCCAGAAGGGATAAACTCCGGAAAAACAAAAGCAGAAATGAAAATCAAAGCAAATATTTGCAGACATTTTTTCATCTATACTATGCCTCCTTAATGGTGAGAAGCCTTGGTTTATTGTAAATAAGCACAAAAACACCTGCGCACAGACATGCAATATCACGAAGCAGGAGCATGAATGCTGATTCAAAAACTGAGCTTTCAGTTAAGGAAAAACACCCGCAGTCAAATTGATAACCACGTGCAAGGTTAATTGATATCGCAATTATAAAGCAAAAAAGCATAATATTGATAATCATGGCTCCGCCCTTTGGGAAAATGCCAAACACAAGGGACAGTCCTGCAAAAAGCTCAAAATAAGGAATTGTTATGGCTAATATGTTTATTGATGCTTCAGGAAATAGCCCATAACCATATATTATCTTTGCAAATTGAGATGGGTTTTCAATTTTGTGGAGGCTTGCGTAAATAAAAATTACACCAAGTAGAATACGTATCAGGAATTCGATTTTTTTCTTTGCATGATCTTTCAACATTTTTTTTGGCCCCTGGTTTATATTATAAATCCAGTTTTTATTGCTCAACCCCTGTTTCTATTGGAAACCCTTTTTTTTGCCAGGAAGGATAACCATCAATAAATACTCTCACATTTTTGTATCCAAGTTCTTTCAGATTTTTTGCAATCCTGTGGCTGTCTTCGCATTCCCTGCCAGTGCAGTATGTCACAATCTCTGTATCGATGGGGTATTTTTCTGAAAAATCGAAAAAAAGTTCATCAAACCTGAATGCAGGCAGGTTTACTGCACCTTTAATATGGCCCTCCTCATACATCTCAAATGATCGTGCATCAACAAAAACAATGTTGTTTCCATTAAAAAGTATTTTAGCTTCTTCTGGACTGGTGATTTCCGGTTTGGAATTTTCTGAAGAATTTAAGGATTCGACCACGCCTTTTTTTGATTTTGCAGTAATTACTCCCTTTGAAACATCCCATTGTCCGAACAGGGCAATACCATCGGGATGCAGATAATTCACAGTAAAGGCGACTGCAAGGGCAGGCAGTGTTATATAAAAAAGTTCTTTAACTATTTTTTTTATGTTCATATTATTTTTACTTTGCTTCCATATTTATACTTTTTCATAAATATTATATAGTGTTGGCAGGAAGACTGCCAGACATTATTTTAAAAAAACTACCCCAGAACAAACAAGACATTCTATGTTTTTTGATTAAGAACTCAAATGCCAATATCAACTTATTTATAATAGTACTATCATATATTTTTTCCATGTCAATCTATATGAATTTAGTGTGATATTAAGATGTTAAATAGTTAAAAAATTACTTGAAATTACAAATTAAAATGTGTTAATAAAACTTTTAATCGTATAAGTTTATAAATAATTCTTTATTCGCACAAAATTTTAAAAAATTGATATTTTTGACATTCATTATTAATGAAAGTCTTGATTAATCTTATTTGCAAACAAGCATTTTTTTGTATTAAGTATTCTATATCACTAAAAAAGGGGAAGTATATGAAAAGAGCGATTTATTCGATTTTGGTTATTTTTGCTTCCGCCTGCATGGTCCTTGCTACAGTCGCACCAATACTTGCCGACACCAGCGAAGTGGCCCCTGGCCGCCAAATGGCCAAACAGGCGACAAAAGGTAAGAAACTATGGATCACAGCTGATCACTTTAAAATGGAAGCACTGCAACAGGAGTTCAAGTCCGGCCCAGAAGTAACCGCGGCCTGTCTGTCCTGCCATACTGAGGCTTCGTTGCAGTTTCATAAAACAATCCACTGGACATTTCTTGATCCATATTCAGACAAGGATGTGAAAATCGGAAAAGCCGGGCTTTCGCTTAATAATTTCTGCATCAACATGCAGTCAAACGAACCCAGGTGCACCTCATGTCACGCAGGATACGGTTATAAGGACAAAAATTTTGACTTTACATCAGAGACCAATGTTGACTGCCTGGTATGCCACGAGCAAACCGGTACATACAAAAAATTTCCAGCAGGTGCTGGACACCCTGCAAAAAAACCAAAGGTTTTTAAGGGAAATAAAAAGACATATCATCCCCCGGATTATAATAAAGTTGCACAAAGTGTTGGCCGCCCAACCAGAAAAAATTGTGGAACCTGTCACTTTTACGGTGGTGGTGGTGATGGTGTAAAACATGGTGACTTGGACTCATCCCTTATGAAACCGAACAAACAGCTTGATGTTCATATGGGAACCGATGGTCAGGATTTTCAGTGTACCAGATGTCACACCACAAAACTGCACGATATCGCAGGCAGAATTTATACAAACCCTGCAATTGATCACAGGAAGAGCTTGATCGAAGACGATCTGACACCAAAAATTATGTGCGAATCATGCCATACAGCAGCACCGCATAAAGCTGAAGGCAAGATGAACGACCATACTGACAAGGTTGCATGTCAAAGCTGCCATATACCTTATTTTGCAAGGGTCAACCCCACAAAGATGTGGTGGGACTGGTCAAAGGCCGGCAAGAAAAAGAATGGCAAACCTTATGCTGTTAAAGGCCCCCTGGGAAAAGCCTCTTATCACACTAAAAAAGGTGAATTCAAATGGGGAAAAAATGTAGCACCTGAATACTATTGGTTCAACGGTTCTATAAATGGTTTAACTGCAAAAGACACCATCGATCCAGCGGAAGTTGTAAAAGTTACCTGGCCGGCTGGCAATGCAGATGATGGCAAATCAAGAATTTTTCCATTCAAGGTTCACCGTGGAAAACAGCCCTATGACAAAGTTAACAAGACTCTCCTGATCCCGCACCTTTTTGGTAAAAAGGAAACTGGAGCGTACTGGGGTAATTTCGATTGGAAACTGGCTCTGGAAAAGGGTGCTGAATATGCTGGTTTAAAATATTCCGGGGAATTCGATTTTGTCGAGACAAAAGCAGTGTTCCCGACTACTCATATGGTCGCCCCAAAGGATAATGTTGTACAGTGTACCCAGTGCCACACAAGAGATAACGGTCGTCTTGCAAATCTCACTGGCTTCTACATGCCAGGCAGAGATGTCAGCAAGGCTATCAATTTTCTTGGCTGGCTTGCTGTTGTAGGTGCATTGGGTGGAGTTTCGCTTCATGCTCTGGGCAGAATTATTGGAATTAAAAAGTTTGGCAAAAAATAAATGCCATTTGCAGTAAACCAACAGAAAAATTCAGGAGTTTTTTTGCTTACTTCATAACCAGACCTTAGGTATAGACTAAGCAATTGGCTTTGACAAAACATCTAAGTTTATTAGGAGGAATAATATGCCCGACCATAATACTGAAATGAAAAAAGTTTATCTTTACACAAGATTTGAGAGATTCTGGCACTGGGCCCAGGCAATTTTCATCATTCTGCTTGGGATTACCGGGTTTGAAATCCATGGTTCTATAAAACTGTTCGGTTTCACAGAGTCCATTGAGTGGCACAACACTCTTGGAATCACCTGGCTTATACTCTTTGTGTTCATTATCTTCTGGGCTTTTACTACAGGAGAATGGAAACAGTATATTCCTACAACCCAAAAGCTTTTCTCGATGATAAAATACTATTCATGGGGAATCTTTCGCGGGGAAACACACCCTTTTCCGAAAAGTGAAGAAGTCAAGCACAACCCGCTCCAGCGTCTGACTTACCTGAGCATTGCTGTTACCCTGATTCCTTTCCAGATGGTGACTGGCCTTTTGTACTACACCTATAACTCATGGGAAGCATGGGGCCTTGGTTTTTTGAACCTGACCTGCATTGCATACCTTCACATGATAGGGGCCTTTTCCTTGCTTCTTTTTGGAATTGTTCATGTTTACATGACAACAACTGGTCACTCAATATTTGCACATATGACAGCCATGATTTCCGGCTGGGAAGAAATCCCGGATGAAGAAACAGAGGATGCAAAATCATCTTAATAGTTTAATAAACTATTATCATGAATCATAATTTATAAAAAAAGGGGACGCTTTTTAAGCGTTCCTTTTTTTTTGAGATGTATTCATCAGCCTTTTTTATTACAATTAAACAATCAATTTTTTAAAAAATCGAAAAAAGATAATTGACAATTTCAAGTTGCAATTAGTATATCAATCTATACTAATAATCTGTAAAGGCAGGGACGTTGATAATGGGTCACGATTTTACGGTTCCACGGGGAATTGACATAACTAACCTTTCCGGCATACAGGAAGGCTATACAATAGACATCACCGAGGAGGGGTACGCCCTTTTTGAAGTAAACATCAGCGCAGATAATATAAAAAACACGTTTTATAAACTCGCAACCCTGGTAAAGCCCCCATGTTTTATGGTAATTGAGATTCCTACCTCCGAGGAAGAGGAGGACAAGATCAGGCTTACGGATAATGCCCCATACTACAACGATCTTTATTACTATGATGATATTGAGCCTGAAAAGATGAAAGAAATTTTTGAAAAATATCAGGATTTTTTCATCCATGACGGGCTAATCAATTTCGGTTTTGGCTCCCACGAAGGGTTTGACGAGATATTTATTGGCAAATACAAGATTGGATATATTTATGCGGACGAACCAAACAAGTATATGCATCTATTTGCTGCCATAGGCGTTGAACGATTAGATACCATGCGAACAGTGTGGGAAAACTTTGATGATGACAACCCAGGCTCAAGATTCGCCCTCGATTTTAATGAAAAATCTATTTACAACATGATAGAGGAATTAAAGGAAGATGGGTTCTACTTTGCAGAACGCAGGCCTGAGTAAAAACAAAATATTTTTGCTATAACTCGCTTTTGTTTATAGCTACTCCATCAGGAAAAAAAGAATAAAAAAAGGGGGCCAAAAGGCCCCCTTTTAATTTAAGAATATTGCAATTTTATCCGTTATTTTCCGCCAAAGGAATCTTCAGAAATAGTAACGGCTGCATTGTTTGTTGCTTTGATAACATTCATCTTGCCGGAGGTAACAGGCAGGATGGTGGAAGTAAAGAAATCAGCAGACTTAAGCTGGCCTTCGTAATATGCTACGTCTTTTTTCTTTGCGCCTTCGAGTGCTTTTGATGCTACATCAGCTCTCCAGAGGAGCATCCATGCCATAACAACGTCGCCACATACTTCCATGAAAGTGTATGACAGGGAGAATGCTTCCAGAACCTGCGGTGACATGGCGATTCCGCCCATGTGCATTGCAACTTCACCGAGCTTATTGAGGCTCTTTTCTACTTTCTCAGCCATTTCTTTAGTGGCTTCGTTTTCTTTTGCAGAGGCTATGGTCTGTTGTACTGCGCCCATGAGATCCATGATTGCTTTGCCCTTGTTAAGGCCAAGTTTTCTGCCCAAAAGGTCCATGGACTGGAGTCCGTTTGTTCCTTCATAAATCTGGGTAATACGGCAGTCTCTCATAAGTTGCTCTACCGGGTATTCCTTGATGTAGCCATATCCGCCGTAAACCTGTACTCCGAGGTTGGTGACATCAAATGAGCGATCTGTTCCGTAGCCCTTGGCTATGGGGATCAGCACATCAATGATGCCCTGCATTCTGGCTTTTTCATCATCACTGTCTGTAACTACTTTTACGTCTTCACAATTTGCAATATAATACAGCAGGCTTCTCATGCCTTCGGTATATACCTTCATTGTGATGAGCATTCTACGAACGTCTGGATGCTGGATGATTGGAACATTTGGTGCATCTTTATCAAACATCTGGAGCAGGTTCTTGCCCTGAACTCTTTCTCTTGCATAATTAAGTGCATACAGATAAGAAGCGGTTGCGCAACCGTGTGCCTGCATTCCGACCAGGAGCCTTGCTTCGTTCATCATAACGAACATGGCTTTCATGCCCTTGTTTTCATCGCCAAGGAGATAACCCTTACACTCACCCTTGCCGCCAAAGGTCAATGAGCATGTTGAGTTTCCATGGATTCCCATTTTTTCTTCGATGCCGGTACAAACAACATCGTTATTTTCGCCCAAAGAACCGTCATCGTTTACCCATAATTTAGGTACCAGAAACAAAGTAATACCCTTGGTTCCTTCTGGTGCGCCTTCAATTCTGGCAAGAACTGGATGGATAATGTTTTCACAAAGATCATGTTCGCCGGAAGAAATAAAGATTTTGCTTCCAGAGATGGAGTAGGTTCCATCATCATTTTTTACAGCAGTTGCGGCGAGGGCGCCAACATCGGTGCCTGCATCTGGCTCGGTTAGACACATTGTGCCGCTCCAGACACCCTGGTACATTTTTTTCAGGAAGATGTCTTTGAGTTTGTCGGTTCCAAATTCTTCTACCAGCTTTGCAGCTCCGTGGGAAAGTCCCGGGTACATCATGAATGCAAAGTTTGCAGCTACAAAGTATTCCTGCGCTGCCATTGTAAGGGTTCTGGGCATTCCCTGACCACCCCATTCGGGATCTTCGGGCATTGCAAGCCATTCACCTTCATTAAAGAGGTCATAAACCTTTTTAAACTCATCTGGTGTGATTACATTACCGTTGTCAAAGGTTACGCCTTCTTCGTCAGCAAGCTTCTGGAGTGGAAGAACCTCTTTGACTGCCAGATTTCTTGCCTCTGAAACAATGAGGTCACATGTTTTTTTGTTAAATTCAGCGAATAATTCGTGTTTTGCCAATTCGCCAACCTTCAATTGCTCATGAAGAACAAAATCAACGTCTCTACGGTCTGCAAGTACCTGTGCCATAAGAAATTCTCCTTTTCCCTTGTAATAATAATTGGTTGATAACTGTTTGAAATAAAAAATAAAAACTTATTTGAAAGTTTGTAATTATAAAAAGAACAAAAAATGAATGGTCATTCATTTTGTTGTAGCCTATCAGGAAATCCTCTGTCATGTCAAGTAAAATCAACTGTATCTAAGTTTTTCAATAAATAGAATTATTCTATTAAACCATTTCCTGTACTGTATAATTTTATCATTGACAATTACCCCCAGCTTCGTTAACCAATGTGTGAAAACTGGTTAACGAAAGGATAGTCTTGAAGGAAAAAATCTTACAAATACTCTCCAGATCAAGCAGCACCATCTCGGGTGAGAGCATAAGCAAAAGCCTTGGAACATCACGGGTCGCAGTCTGGAAAAATATTCAGAAATTAAAAAAAGACGGCCATGATATTGAGTCTACCCCAAAGGGATATTGCCTTGTAAATCCTGAGGATCTGCTTCATCCCTGGAATTTTACTCAATTTGAAAACCAGATTCATTATTTTGCAACAACAGAATCAACAATGGCAGAAGCAAGGAAACTCAGCAATAATGGCTGCCCGGATTTCTCGGTTGTTATCGCAGACGAGCAGACAAAGGGAAAGGGCCGCCTTGACAGGGTCTGGAATTCCCAAAGGGGTGGGGTGTATTTCACTGTTATTATTAAACGTGACATCTCGCCTGTTTTAAGTTTCAGGGTAAATTTTGCTGCATCTTTAGTTCTTGCACGGCTTCTTATTGATGAATATAAAATTGATGCCAGTGTGAAATGGCCCAATGACATCCTTGTTGGGGATAAAAAACTTTGCGGAATACTTTCAGAGATGGAGTCCTCTGGAGAAATAATATCATATATCGGCATAGGCATGGGAATCAATGTGAATAATGCTCCGGCTGGTGATGGAATAAATGCAGTTTCCATTAAAAGTCTTATAGGAAAAACTGTTTCCAGAAGGGCTTTGCTTGAAAAATTTTTGCATGAATTCCATAGGAAAATCGCACACATTGAGGACACGGAAATAATCGCAGAATGGAAGAATTTTACATCTACCATTGGAAAAAGAGTATCTATTGAAACCGTGAAAAGCAAAATAAATGGGGTGGCAATTGATGTCGACAGCACAGGGGCTTTAATCGTGGAAAAAGATGATGGAGTCTGCGAACAGGTTCTTTTTGGCGACTGTTTTTATTTATAATGAAAGATGATTCATTATCTTATTTTATGACCAGACCCATTGAATAAACAAAGCAATTGGCTTTATTGGCAGCATTTAATTTACTATCAGGAGATATAAAGTTGAATACAAACGAAAATCTAAAAATGACGGTATACGCTTCATTTATGGCTGCCCTGATTTGTGTGGGAGCATACATGACAATACCAATACCATTCGGGCCGGTGCCTATTGTATTGCAAAACATGTTTGTGCTGTTGGCTGGACTTTTGCTCGGCCCAAAATGGGGACTCGGATGTGTGGGTGTATACCTTCTTGCCGGGGCAGTCGGGTTTCCTGTTTTTAGTGGCGGAACCAGCGGGATAGGCAGGCTTGTAGGGCCTACTGGCGGCTACCTGGTGGGATATATACCATGCGTTCTGACTGTGGCAATTATTTCCAGGCTCGGCAGGGGTAAAACTTTTTTCGACATCATGGCCATGATAGTTGGAACAGCGATTGTATACGCCTTTGGTGTAAGCTGGCTCAAAATTGTTGCAAACCTTGACTGGATAAAAGCATTGTCAGCAGGCATGCTTCCTTTTCTTATTGGCGATGGGCTTAAAATCGCAGCAGCCGCAATTATTGCAAAGAGCATCAGGCCTGTTATTTTTACAGAATTTGGCCTTCAGGATGAGATTCTGGAACATCAGGATTAAAAACTCAAAATTTTTTGGTTATATCTGGTTTAAAAATTGAAACGAAAAATTATCGAAATAAAGGGGCTTTGTCACACTTTCAGGGGCAAAATTCCAGGGCTTAGTGATATTGATCTTGATGTTTTTGAAGGTGAATTTCTTATTATTGCCGGTAGAAACGGATCTGGCAAAACAACGCTCCTTAAACACATTAACGGACTTCTACAGCCCACAAAAGGCAGTGTTCTTACATCCGGGTTTGATGTTTCAAAAAAAACCGCCCAGGCAAGGATAAAGGCTGGCTTTGTGTTCCAGGACCCTGATGCCCAGATCGTGGGTGAGACGGTTCATGAAGATACCCTTTTTGGCCCGGAAAACCTGAATATGGCCAGGGACATGGCTTTGTCAAAGGTCAACAGTGCGCTTTGCGCAATGGGTCTGGACAAGTTTGTGCTGCGCAGACCTCACACACTGTCATCCGGGGAAAAAAGGCGGCTTGCAATAGCTGGCGTGATTGCCATGGACCCGGAAATTGTAATGTTTGATGAACCCTTTTCAAACCTTGATTTTCCCGGGGTGATTGATCTTATTAAAAGAATGGTAAGGTTGCATGGGGAGGGTAAAACATTGATTGTGGCGGCACATGATGTTGAAAAAGTTCTGCCACATGCAGACAGGCTTATTATTATGGAATCCGGCAGAATCGTTTGTGATGGTCATCCAGCCGAAATCATAAAAAATGCTGAAAAATTCGGGGTCAGGGAGCCGTCCACCTCAAAGATGGGCATGGGATTTGTGTCATGGCTGGAATGACTCTTTTTTCATATCACCCTGGCGATAGTTTATTATACAGACTCGACCCCAGGCTCAAACTTGTTGCAATGGCCGGTCTTAGTATTGCAGTAGTTTCATCGGGCAATGCCGGGGCATCGCTTTTCATGTGTTTTTGCCTGTTTTTTGTTTTACGTCTTGGTATCGGAGTTTTTGAACTTGTGCAGGATTTAAAAATTCTATTGCTTCTCCTTACCTTTGTTTTTTTTGCCAGAGCATTTTCAGAAGCTGGTGAACCCCTTATTCAAATTGGATATATTTCCCTGACACACAATGGTGTAAATCAGGGCTGGCTTGCAATTGTCAGGATCCTTGATGTTGTTTTTATAGGCTTGATTTTCATTGCAACCACAAAAACATCCCAGGCTAAAAACGCTGTTGCCTATTTATTCAGATTTGTCCCCTTTGTCCCGGAAAAGAGAGTAGGGACCATGTTGAGTCTCATGACGAGATTCATACCCCTGGTTTTTGAAACCGTTAATGAAACCAGAGATGCTATGAATGCAAGGGGAGGGGACAGTCGAAATTCTCTGAGCAGGATTGTAAAACTTGTGGTTCCTGTTATGCGCAGATCCTTTGAAAAGGCTGACAAATTAGCGATTGCAATGGAGTCGCGGTGCTATAATGAAAATGGAATTTTTGCTTCATCATTTGTTGCGGAACAGCCCTTAAAAACCGACATCCTTATTTTTTTCCTTGCCCTGCTTATGTGCCTGTCCCTGCTGCACCTCTGAGATTTACGATCCTATTAGCGTAATTATAACTGGCAAATAAATTCTTGAAATTTTAAATATTTATTGATATTTACTATTATATTGAAAATTTCTTCAAGGCTTAGCCAGCACGATGGGTACACCTGATGCATTATACTATAAAGATTGATTTTATATGAAAAAATCTCTCATAACAGTTTTTTGTTTATTTCATAACCAGA
>JAOZSB010000128.1 GCA_029939895.1 Desulfobacterales bacterium | reverse complement strand
GTGGGTCAAATTTGCATTGTCGTTGGGGGTCATTTTTAGGTTGACGTTACGATACCTTTGACACTCATGACGATAAATGGAAATTTTATAAAGAGTCATACATGCACAAACCAAATAAAATAGGGATACTGGAAACCAGTATCCCTATAAAATCTTTTATGGTGCCGAAGGCCGGACTTGAACCGGCACGAGTCGCCCCACTACCCCCTCAAGATAGCGTGTCTACCAATTCCACCACTTCGGCACGATAAATCTTATTCAGTCTTTGCATCAGTTGCAGCAGGTTGTGCTGCTTCTTTTGGCGCTGTACCTACATTGTCTGTCGTACCTGCGCTATCTGTCGTATCAGCGGCTCCAGGTACTTTTTCGGCAGTTTGTTCCACAGGGTCAGCAGTCTTGTCCATGATTGAAATATTTTTTCCACTGCCAGACAAATAAGCCAGCGAAATGCATGTAATCATAAAAATAATCGCAACAAAAGCAGTACCTTTGTTCAAAAAAGTCGAGGCACCGCTACTTCCAAAAAGTGTCTGGCTGGATCCACCACCAAAAGTAGCTCCCATATCAGCACCTTTGCCAGTCTGCAAAAGAACTATCAATATTAAAGCCAAACTTGCGATTACATGTATTACAATCAATAAGGTAGACATTTATAAACCGATTCCCTTAAATTTTGTTAAAACGTTCAGTCCTTGTTGTTAATAAATCCCTTCAAGAACAAAAGAGTTATGTATTCAACTAACATTAGTTTGTCAAGCATAAATATGAAGGGATTTCATTTTTTATAATTTTTTAAAGTTGCAAAGGATGTCATAAAAAAACATGGGGTGCACATTATTGCGCACCCCATGAAACTAATCTTTAAGATTACTTTTTATTTAGAATCAATAAATGCAATCAGATCAACAACTTTATTTGAGTATCCCCACTCATTGTCGTACCAGGATACGATTTTAATAAAATTATCGTTCAATGCAATACCTGCATCTGCATCAAATATGGAGGTCCGTGGGTCAGTGATAAAATCTGATGAAACCAGTGGTTCGTCTGTGTAACCAAGAACACCCTTCATTGCGCCTTCAGAAGCTTCTTTCATTGCTGCTTTAACTTCTTCATATGTGGCTGGTTTGTCGAGTCTGACAGTAAGGTCGACTACGGATACATCGGCTGTAGGTACACGGAAAGCCATACCAGTCAGTTTACCGTTAAGTTCCGGGATTACCTTGCCGACTGCCTTGGCAGCACCAGTAGATGATGGAATAATATTAAATGCAGCACCGCGACCACCACGCCAATCCTTCATGGATGGGCCGTCAACGGTCTTCTGTGTGGCTGTTGTGGCATGTACAGTTGTCATTAGACCTTCCACAATTCCCCATTTGTCATTGAGAACCTTTGCAACTGGCGCAAGGCAGTTGGTGGTGCAGGAGGCATTTGAAACGATATTCATATCACTGGTGTACTTGTCATCATTAACGCCCATTACAAACATTGGTGCGTCATTTGAAGGAGCAGAGATCACAACTTTTTTTGCTCCAGCATTAATATGATATTGAGCAGTGTCCAGATCCTTAAATATACCTGTTGATTCAACTACATAGTCAGCTCCGACATCACCCCATTTTAAATTATTCGGGTCTTTTTCAGCTGTCACGCGGATAGTCTGCCCATTTACGACCAGATTACCGTCAGCTATACTCACATCCCCATCAAATCTGCCATGAACCGTGTCAAAACGGAGCATATATGACATATAATCAACACCAATAAGGTCATTGATTCCCACAACCTCAAATCTGTCGTCATTTGCCATTACCCGAAAGGCTAAGCGCCCTATCCTTCCAAAACCATTGATACCAACCTTAATTGCCATGCTGCCTCCTTTAAATATTAATTGTGTATTGCTTTTTGAGCATCCGTTCCCTTTTCCACTTCCGGCAAAAATTCAAAACACCGAACTGAAACGCTTTCGGGAGCTTGCTGCGCCAATGATATAACAAAAAACTCTATTATTCGCCTGAATAAATATGATTATGTGCGTATTAACACACATTGAAACCAGGTACAAGCAATAATTTAAATAACAGTTTTTGATTATTATAAAAAAATTTTATTACGGTTTTTTCAACTACAAGACAACCTGTCTGAACACTGGCATTTGCTTCCAGCCTCAATACAGGCCGCATTGGATTAACCCTTCTTGTTGCCCTTGAGTATACCGCTGGCAAGGGATATGCTTTTTCTTCCAAAAGTTTCCAGTGCTTCTGCAAGCTTTTGGAGTTCTAATTTATTACGTGAGTGAATCGCCCTGATAAGAATCGGCAAATTCACACCGGAAAGAACTTCAATTTTTCCTTCCTCCAGGAATGAATAACTCAAATTTGATGGCGTACCGCCAAACATGTCGGTCAGAACTAAAACGCCAGCTCCGGTCTCTACCTGTTTTATTGCATCTGATATTTTCTCTCTCAAGTTGACTGCGTCTTCGTTAATATCTATCGATACGCCAACTATTGCTTCGGATTTTTCTCCGAGTATAAATTCAGTCGCATCAATTAAGGCATCCGCAAGCTGCCTGTGTGTAACGATAACAATACCAATCACAAAAGACTCCTTTAACAGTAATTAAGTCCAACTCAAACACAGGCACACCAAAATAGCATCTCCAGCTATTTGAGGCCACGCCTGCTTTTTTGGTCAGACAGGCAAACATAGTGCACAACACAACACCCCTGCAATGCCATGGATTCCGCATAGTATGCGCATACTGTCATTGCAACTGCCTGATAACCACCATATTCTTTTCTAATACGAAAGCATTAGAAAAGTCAATAATATATTGGTTTTTATAAAAAAACTTTTCCTACAGACCACATAGTTTCCGTCTGATTCATCTCCATGGGCCAAGGTTCCAAATTACTTAAACAAACACAGCACTCAGCCGTAAAGATGCTTTCCTTTGGCGGATACTTTTTTTAAAAATCAGTGTCTGCTTCTTTGATTACCTCAAAAATTTCCTCAGCACTAGACGAATTTAAAAGGCTTTGCCTGAAACTGTCATCTTTCAAGAGCCTGGAAATCCTGGCCAGAAGATTCAGGTGCAATACCGTGGAATTTTCCGGGGTGATAAGAAGAAAAAAAATTCGGGTCGGCTTTCCATCCATTGAATCAAAATCTACACCGCCCTTTGACAGTCCAAAACCAAGAACAAGATTATCAAGTCCCTTTATCTTACCGTGGGGTATTCCCACTCCGCCACCAATGCCTGTACTTCCCAGCCGTTCTCGTTCCAGAAGCACCCTCACGAGTTCATCACTGGAAATGCCGGTTATTTCACCAACAGGGGCAACAAGTTCGTCCAAAACCCCTTTTTTATCCCTGGCCGCAAGGTCAGGGATAATGGTTTCTTTTTTAATTATATCAGTAATTTTCATTTCTACCTAACTGCTCTACTTACCTTTATTAGTTATTCAGGCTGAATAAGCCCAAAATGCCCGTCTTTTTTTCGATATAAGACGTTAACCCTCTCCGACCTGGCGTTGGTGAAAACCATGAAGGCATCATCAACAAGTTCCATCTGCATGACAGCTTCTTCAACGTCCATAGGTTTATACTCAATGCTTTCCACTTCGATCCTTGTATAATCATCATCAGGCATTCCATGGTCAACGGATTTATTCCTGCCCTTTCCCTTGGATCCTCGTTTATTTTTCATTTTCTGTTTACTTTTTTTAATCTGCTTTTCCATCTTATCAAGGGCCATGTCGATAGCGGAGTACATGTCCCCGGTCTCTTCCCTGCCGTTGATATTGAGCCTGTCGCCCGTAATGGTAATTTCCGCAGTGTGCCTGATCTTTTCTACAGAAAGAACCACGCTGGCTTCTGCGGGGTTGTCCAATAGTTTATCGAACTTATTGAGCTTGTTCGATACATAGGACTTCAAATGGTCAGAGGGGTCTAAATTTTTAAAGGTTACGGATGTCTGCATAAATGCCCTCCCTAAAGGTGTTAGCGTTTATTTGGATGACAAAACACTTGCCCTGTTAGTTGTTCAATCTAACAGTGACAAGAAAACTCCAATATATAGTTGTTTGCACTAATTGGAAATAACTTCAATCAGTGTGCGATAATCTAATAACAAAAAACTCCATTACAATTGCTTGCGTTTATTTGAAGACAGATAGCCCATCATCTCTCTATATTTTGCAACGGTTCTCCTTGCAATGTCAATATTCGATTCCTCCAGCATTTCAGATATTTTTAAATCGCTGTAAGGTTTTTTGGGATTTTCACTCTCAATTATCCGCTTTATCTTTTCCATTACACTTGCCGAGGCAATTGCTCCCCCGTGAATCCGGTTAATGGAAGAATTAAAAAAGTACTTCAGCTCGAAAATCCCCTGCGGTGTAAAGGCATATTTATTGGTGGTCACCCTGCTGATAGTCGATTCATGCATTTCAATATCCAGGGCAACATCCCGCAGAACCATAGGCTGGAGATAGGCAATCCCTTTCTCAAAAAAATCCTTTTGGAACTTCACAATACTTTCCATGACTCTGTATATTGTTTTCTGTCGCTGGTGTATACTCTTAATCAGCCACGTTGCAGACCTTAGCTTTTCCTGCATGTATTCTTTTGTCTGCGTCGGCATATCATTGCCCTTGGAAACGGCACTCTTGTAATATGAATTCACCTTGAGCTTGGGCAAACCATCATCATTCTGGACAATCACGAACTCATCGTCAATCTTGTATACATAGATGTCGGGAGTTATGTACTTTGGTTCCTCGTCGGTAAAGAGTCTGCCCGGCATAGGCTCAAGCCCTTTGATAACCTCAACAGTCGCTTTAACATCTTTCATGGTTATCTTGAGGTCTTTGCAAATGGCCTTATAATTTTTGTTTTCAAGGTTTGTAAGATGGTTCTCAATCACCCCGGATACAATAGAATCGTCAAGACCAAGACGCTCCACCTGAATCATGAGACATTCCTTCAAGTCTCTTGCACACACACCCATTGGATCAAAGGTTTGCATATATTCAAGGAGCAACTCAACAGCCTCAAGCTCGACTTCTGCCATTACTGCAATTTCTTCAACCGTGGACTCCAGATACCCCTTTTTATCAAGGTTCCCAACAATCAAGCTACCGATTTGTATCTCTTCATCAGTAAGGGCAGCCATGCTGAGTTGCCACAGAAGATGATCTTCAAGGGACTCTTTTTTTGCTACAAAAGTCTCAAAGCTCGGCAGTTCCCTGCTCTCTGCCTCATATGTGGTTTTCCCTGTTGTCCCGTAATCATCAAAATAGTTTTCCCAATCAACATCATGCTCTGGCTTTAAATTCTCTTCTACCTGCACTTCCTTTACTTCTTCAGGCTCTGCCGGAAGAGGCTCAGGAGCTTCCAGTTCAGCGTCTTCAGGCCCAGAATCCAGGGACTCTTCCAGCACTGGATTTTCTTCCATCTCCTGAGTTATGGTATCCATCAGCTCAAGCCTTGATAACTGCAACAGCTTAATGGCCATCTGAAGCTGCGGCGTCATCACAAGTTGCTGTGAAAGTTTGAGTTGTTGTCTTAGTTCAAGTGCCATTTTATCCCATGGTATAGCTTGTTAACTTCTCCTAATAAACTTAAGTTGATCGATGTGCCAGAATGAAAACTGTCTTCGAGTACAATCTCTTCGTTGAAAAATTGAATCCAGCTTTCATTCAGGCACATCCGTAAAGTGTAGGGTCAATGTACCTGTTAATTAATGTCTTCGCATCCGTTTGCCCTTCAAAGTTTATCTATGTTGGTTAATTCGCAAAGCGGAGTACATGCTCCTGATAAACTTAAATTTTTAACGAAGCCTATTGCTTAGTTTATACCGATGGTCTGGTTATGAAATAAGCAAAAAATCTAATCTATGATTTTTCTTAACCATAAATTCAAAATTCTAAAGTCTGAATTCATCACCCAGGTAAATCCGCCTTGCTATTTCGCTCGATGCTATTTTTTCCGGCGACCCAGCTTCAATTACTTTTCCGTCACTGAGTATATATGCCTCCGAGCAGACCTCCAGGGTCTCACGTACATTATGGTCAGATATTAAAATACCAATACCTCTGTCCCTTAAATGACCTATTATCTTCTTAATGTCAATAACTGCAAGGGGATCAATCCCTGCAAATGGTTCGTCCAACAGTATAAACATGGGATTTGTAGCTAAAGCCCGTGATATTTCCAGCCTTCGCCTCTCACCACCGGAAAGAACTCCAGCCTTCTGGTTTGCCAAACGCTTTATCCCCAGCTCATCAAGAAGTGAGAAAGCTCTTTGTTTTACTTCTTCTCTGGAAAGATTCATTGTTTCCAGAATTGCCATCATATTTTCTAATACTGTAAGCTTCTTAAATACAGATGGTTCCTGCGGAAGATAGCCCACACCCTTCCTTGCCCTGACATACATTGGGCTGCTGGTCAAATCTTCTCCGTCAAGCTCTACGGTTCCGGCATTCGGGTTTATCATCCCCACAATCATATAAAAAGTCGTGGTCTTGCCGGCACCGTTTGGGCCAAGAAGACCGACCACCCCACCAGTCTCCAGGGATAGATTCACACCATTAACGACCTTTCGACCCTTATACGCTTTTACTAAATTTTTTCCTGACAATGTCGTCATTTATTGAGAATCATCTCCCTGCTTTTTTTTTTCAAGTTCTTCTTCCTCAGGATAAAATACAAGTGTAGTTTGACTGCCGGGACAACGTTTCGCGCTCATGCGGTCTTCCTTTCTATGAAGGAATATTTTGCAGCCTGTAAGATAATTATCACCCTGCTTGACCCTTGCATTTTTACCAGTAAGGACAAGTATCATAGTAACAGTATCGTACTCTGCCCTGTCCGATTCCGCATAATATCCCTCAAGGTTAATCTTCACTTTCCCTGTTGCTATCAATTTTTTAATTGTACCCTTATCACCTTTGCCTGGCACACCCTTCTTTACTTCTGTACCCTTGTCATAGACAACACGCAGCTTATCAGCAAGAATCCTCGCATCACCCTGTGTCACTTTCACATGGCCTGTAAAATCAGCCGTCCCTTTGGCATTATCGGTTTCAAGCTGGTCAGCAACAATATGTATCGGCTCCTGCTTTTTTGCTTTCTTTTTTTCATCAGCTTCGGCAAAACAGGCTGCTGAAAACAGGCTGATTACAGTTATCCAAAAAATTGTTCTATATAGAAAGTTTTCCATCAATTACGCCTTCCACGTTTCCTATTAAAGTTGCCTTATTTCCTTTAAGCTCAACCCGCATTGAGTCTGATTTTATCTTAAAGCCATCACCTGAAATGCGGACAGCCTTCTGTGTTGTTATAAGTTTCTTTTCGTGAAGATACCTTAAATATTCAGTCTCAAGCCTGTAGTCATCTTTGAGGATAACAATATTTCCTGATACTTCCATATCATTTGAGACTGTATTTAGCCATCCTTTTTCTGCGGTCATTGTCACCTCTCCACCCTGCTTGAGAAAAAACACAACCGAAATATTCATCAGTTTAGCTCTATTCTGTTCTTCCACAAATTGAGCACTGTCAGCCGTCAACACCCATTCTTTTTTTCCATCCCTGGTACCGGTATGATTAATCTTCCCAAGGGAAACGTTCGCACCATCAGGAATAAGATCAATTAAAGCCTCTGGATTAGTCGCAACCGAATTATAGCCCATAAAAACTACCATAACCGACACAAGCGCAACCACTATCAAGCCACCAAGAAAAAGTTTTATTTTTTTACGCCCAGATGCCATGGAAAGACCTTTCAACTATTTTAAGCATACAACTACAATCAGAAATTTTTAGCACTACGCACCATCAACATAGAGATACCTTTCAACAATTTCCTGCATAAGCCCCTTTGCCTCAAGCATTGCCTCGCATACTTCCCTGACAGCACCTCTACCGCCTGGCAGGGTGGTGACAAGATCTGCACTCTCCTTTACTGCTTCATGTGCATCATGTACTGCTATGGAGACTCCGACCTTAGTCATGACCGGAAGATCATAGAGGTCATCTCCCACATATGCGACTTTTTCTTCGTCCACTCCCAGCTTTTCAAGCAGTTCCTTGAATACATCAACCTTATCTTCAACACCTTCATACAAGTGCTCAATTTTTAAATCTTTCACTCTATGCCTTAGCGCATCTGATTTTCTTCCAGTAATTATTGCAACCTCTATACCTGCCTCCAAAAGAAGTCGTATTCCAAACCCATCCTTAACATCAAAGGCCTTGATCTCCATTCCGCCAGAGCCATATTCAATCCGCCCGTCAGTCAGGACACCATCAACATCAAGAATAAGAAGCTTAATATTTTTTAGTTCGGTCATCTTAATCATAATTTGCTCTTTCTCAAGTTTTCTTTCTCAAGATCATTATTTATTTTTATTGATTTTCGATTCAATCATCTTAATCACAGATTTTTTTCTAAAGCTCGACCACTTTTATCATAAGCATCAATCTGCTGCTGCGCCATGTATTTCTACAAGCTTGGCAAAAAGCTCCGGCAGTGTTTCAAGCTTTAAAGAATTTGGGCCATCGCATTTTGCATTATCCGGGTCAGGGTGAACTTCCACAAAAATGCCGTCTGCACCTGCTGCAATTGCAGCTTTTGCAAGAACCGGAGCAAGCTCTCTGTCGCCACCGGAGACACTTCCGCCTCCGCCTGGAAGCTGAACGCTGTGTGTTGCATCAAAAATAATCGGGCATTGAGTCTGCGCCATCATTGGGAAGCCCCTGAAGTCGACCACAAGGTTGTTGTAGCCAAAGGAGGTTCCCCGTTCTGTTATCGTTACATTCTCGTTGCCGGTTGTCTTTACTTTTTTAATTACATTGCCCATGTCGCCCGGTGCAAGAAACTGCCCTTTTTTAATATTAATTGGCCTCCCTGTTTTTGCTGCCTCAATCAAAAAATCTGTCTGTCTGCACAAAAAAGCCGGGATCTGTATCACATCAAGGACCTCTGCTGCTGCCTCGACTTCGCTTATCCGGTGAACATCGGAAAGAATCTTTATGTCCAACTCTTTTTTTATCGCGCTTAGAATTTCCAGGCCTTTTTCCAGCCCAGGCCCCCTGAATGAATCGACGGATGTCCTGTTGGCCTTATCAAAGGATGATTTAAAAATGATTTGTATATCTAATTTGCTTGAGAGGTCTTTTAGAAATTTTGCTGTCTCGAATGCGTTTTCATAGCTTTCAATAACACACGGACCTGATATAAAAACGAGTTTTTCACCCCTGCCAATTTTTATCCCACCTAAATCTGCCACCATATATTTTACAATTCTCCTAATAAACTTAAAATTACCATCGAAGCCAGTGCTTAGTTTATACCGAAGGTCTGGTTATGAAATAAGCAAAAAAACTCCTAATAAACTTTACTTGTTAACGAAGCCAAACTAAGCCAGGTGCTTAGTTTATGCCAAAGGTCTGGTTATGAGATAAACAAAAAAATCAATAATCTTATACTTTAAAGGCACTATTCTCACATAACATTTTTTTTGACTTTCACATAACTTCAAACCGACCTGCAATAATCGTGCAATTTTCTATTCAATTTAAGATTATCCTTAATTTTTCTAAAAGTCAAGGACAACACCTTTGTGATAAACAATACACCCTAAAACCTCAAAACTTCAATGAAACTTTTCACAGTACAGCATTGAAAGTTTTACAATATAAAATCGGTGATATATACATTTTCTTCCATCTCCCTGGCAAGGGTCGATGTCGGAGTTTCACCATAATCATGCCCTGGCCAGATAATGGTTTCCTTTGGCAGGGGAAGTATCTGCGCTTCTATGGACTCTATTAAAATATCAAGCGAACCGCCAATCAGGTCGGTTCTACCGGCAGCGCCTACAAATAGAGTATCCCCGGTAAACAGATTATCAGCAATTTTATAGCAAACAGAACCAGGTGTATGACCGGGTGTGTGTATTACCTGGATTGAAAGCCCTCCTGCATTTATCACATCACCGTGATTTAACCTTATATTGCAGGGGGGCGGCCCGCAAAGCCCAAGCTCACTTTGTGAGACTGCCATAACCTGAGGTTCCTGAAAAAAATCATCGTCTATCCCATGAATGCAAACCTCGGCTTTAAACATTTCCTTCAAGTCATGATTACCGATAACATGGTCCCCATGACCGTGGGTGTTTAAAATATACTTGATGGAAAGCCCGGCATTATCCACCTCTGCTCTTATTCTGTCCACTTCCCCGGCTGGATCAATGATGATTCCAATCCCTGAGGTTATACAGGCGACAATATATGTGTTCACCATAAATTCGCCCACAACAAGACTCTTAATTATAATCTCTGACTTTTCAGGCATTGCGTTCTTTTCCTGTAATAATTAAATGGAGCATTTGAGTTGCATCCATGAGATGTTGATGCCCTTTGTCTGGATCAGTTGATTCTATTGAGGCTTCTAAACTTCTCCAGACATGCACCAGCGTCAATACAACCGACTTTGATATCAAAATGGCGATCATAAAAGCCATCATAAGGCTCAGGAGTGTCATGGTGGCAATTATAAGGGAACCGCTTTTGATACTTTTTAAAATCGATTCCTCTGCGCCAGCCTCCGAAAAAGCATGGGTTTTCGCCTCAACAGCTTGTATTTCCTGGGCCACCCTGGACATCGAGAAATAGGACATCATACTCGACATAACCATAAAAAGTATTATAACCCCAAATCCTACCACAATCTTATTAGTTAAACTGATTCTCATAACACATCCTCATGTTGTAAAAAGGGTTTTTGGTAATTTCACGACACTGGAAATCAAATTTAACTCCAAGATGTTTCTGACCAACTCAAAGTTTTACAAAACCTTTCAGGAAGCCTGACCACATGGCTCGACTATGAAATAAGCAAAAAAATTTCTTTGCTTATCAAATATATGCATGTTTATTTACGTTAATACTATTTCGTTTCCTTTTTTATACTATTTTGAGATTCTGCATACAAGCATTTAATTAAAAATAATTACAGGTTAAACTAAATATTGAGCAAGGCATATTTGAAACATAATCAGCTTCCGACTGATCAAAAAATCTGTTAAAAGATAAGTTATTAACAATTGACAAAAAAATTTAAATTCTTCCGTGAGCACCCATCAATCCAAATCCATTCATATCACTCTATTATTTCAATAGATTACCATATTTGTCGAAAAGATCATTTTTTACTTAGTTTTATTTTAAGACAAACCATTTTATATGAATAAACAGTGACTTGCCTGGCCTGGCAATAAACAAAAGCTATTTATTACACCGATAATCTTTTGATATTATAATACATTCACAATTGCTTCCTAGTTTACTTTTCTTTGCCTTGACACTGGTTTTTGCGTAATTATATTGAAAGTAGTAATGCAGTGCCTCATCTTGCATTTATTATTGATTTTTTTGCTTATTTCATAAAAGCGTATTTCAGTAGTGTCCCGTTTAACTTTTTAGAATAGCACCCAACGTGCTGTAATTT
>JAOZSB010000475.1:2335-3054 GCA_029939895.1 Desulfobacterales bacterium | reverse complement strand
ACAGCATGCCATGTGCGTGGTGCAAAATTAATTCTAAACCAGGCAGCCGGTCAACTTGGCGTTGAAGCTGGTGAAATGACAGATGATGGATTATTTACCATTGAACATGTCAACTGCGTTGGTGCATGTGTCCTTGCACCAGTTGTTACAGAGGGCGAAAACTACCACCACCACATGAGTCCCGGAAAACTGCGCAAACTCATTAAATCACTTAAAAGTGAAGATGCGGAGGGAACTTCGAATGACTAATCTCAATACACTTAATAAACTTGGAAGTCTGCACGAAAAGATATTAACAGACCGGAAAAAATTTCGCTCAACAATAGTTATCTGCGGGGGAACAGGTTGCCAGGCATCACGGGCAAAAAACGTTATTGCTGCACTTAAAAAAGAACTCGATGATAATAAACTTAATGACAGCGTTGATTTGAGAGTTACAGGATGTCATGGCTTTTGTGAACAAGGCCCTTTGATTGTCATTGAGCCGGATAATATCTTTTATTGTCATGTTTCACCCGATGATGTTCAAGAAATTATTGCAAAAACCATACTTGAAAATGAAGTTGTCGAACGCCTGCTTTATACTGACCCAGTGTCTGGTAAATTGATTAAAACCGAATCAGAAATTCCATTCTACAGTGCTCAGGATCGGCAGATTCTGGCTCAGAATCGACAGGTCAGCCCCCGTTCAATTGAAGATTATATCGCCATAGGTGGCT
>JAOZSB010000475.1:0-2325 GCA_029939895.1 Desulfobacterales bacterium | reverse complement strand
GAAATACCACCTGAAAAAGTTATTCAGGAAGTTACAGATTCAGGTTTAAGAGGACGGGGCGGCGGTGGTTTTCCAACTGGCAAAAAATGGTCTGAATGCCGTGAAGCACCTGGAGATGAAAAATATGTAATCTGCAATGCCGATGAAGGTGATCCAGGAGCCTATATGGATCGATGTGTCCTGGAAGGAAATCCGCATCTTGTTCTTGAGGGCATGATGATAGGCGCGTGGGCTGTTGGTGCTGATAAAGGTTATGTATATGTTCGTAATGAATACCCGTTAGCTGTGGATCATATTCGCGTGGCAGTACAGCAGGCCAGGGATCTGGGCCTTTTGGGTGACAATATCCTGGGTTCGTCCTTTTGCTTTGATGTTGAAATCGCTCGTGGTGGAGGCGCATTTGTTTGCGGTGAATCGACAGCGCTTATGGCTTCATTGGAAGGAAAGGTTGGTGAACCTCGGCCAAAGGATGTTCATACTGTTGTTGATGGTCTGTGGCATAAGCCAACGGTGCTAAACAATGTTGAAACCTGGGCCAATGTTCCTTCTATCATGGAAAAGGGTTCATCGAGTTTTGCTGCAATGGGATCAAAGGGAAGTAAAGGGACTAAGATCCTTGCTCTTACCGGATGTATCCAGAATACAGGGCTGGTGGAAGTAAAAATGGGTACGCCCATTAACACGGTTGTGTTTGATATCGGCGGCGGAGCTGCTGGTGGGAAAGCGGTAAAAGCAGTACAAACCGGCGGCCCTTCTGGTGGATGCCTTCCTGTTGACAAACTTAATCTGCCTATAGATTTTGACGAACTCTATGATGCCGGCTCAATGATAGGTTCAGGCGGAATGGTGGTAATGGATGAAAATACCTGCATGGTTGATGTTGCAAAGTATTTTCTTACATTTTTGCAGGACGAATCCTGTGGCAAGTGCGTTCCCTGCCGCGTAGGTGTTGACAGAATGCTGGAGATTGTCACTGAAATAACAGAAGGCCGGGGTACATTTGACCAGATAAGCCTGCTCGAAGAACTTGGAGAAACCATAAGCTATACAGCTTTATGTGGACTGGGCAAAACCGCTGCGAATCCTGTTCTTTCCACATTGCGTTATTTCCGGGAAGAATACGAGATACATATCAATGAGAAAAGGTGTCCTGCTGGCGTATGCCAGGCACTAATCACATATGAGATAGATCCTGACAATTGTAATGGCTGTGGAGTTTGCAAGAGAGGTTGTCCGCATGATGCGATTACCGGAGAAAAGAAACAGCCCCATTCAATTGATTTGGATTTATGCCAGAAATGCGGGATTTGTAAGAGTGAATGCAAGTTTGAAGCAATTATAGTTAAATAAAGAGGTGATATATGATTCAAAATGTGACTGTAAACATAGATGGTGCATTGATAAGCGTAGCTAAAGGAACAAGTGTTCTTGATGCTGCACTGGATTATGGTATTTGTATTCCACATTTGTGCCGTATTCCTGGTGTTGAAGACATTGGTGGCTGCCGTCTTTGTATTGTAGAGAATGTCGTAAATGGCCGTTCAAAAATCACCACATCCTGCACATTACTTGCTCAGGATGGCATGGTAATTTTGAGCAATACAGATAAAATAAGAAGGCTCCGCCGCAATATTGCAGAGTTGCTGGTGACAGAGGCTCCTAACTCACGCGCTATTCAAGACATTGCTGTGCGTTGTGGAGTAAAGGAGGCCCGCTATCCTTTTAGAAATAATGACTGTGTTTTGTGTGGACGCTGTGTCCGCCTGTGCACAGGAACCTATGGTGTAAAGCCAATAGGCTTTGTAGGACGGGGCAAGAATCGAACCGTGCAGTCTCCCTTTGACCTGCGCACTAAACTTTGTAATGAGTGTGGCAGATGTATAGACCTTTGCCCAATGACAGTACCAGCCTGTGATGGCATGATGAAGCCGGGGGAAGAACGATTATGCGGCAACTGCGAGGCAAAACTGTCAGATGCAGATTTGTCCCTGGGCTATTGTGTTGGATGCTTTTTTGGCGAAGGCTTTCACTGCCAGCGCAGTCCAATCAACGTTTAGGCAGACAATACAGACATTATATATAGTCAAAATATTTACAGATGTTTTAAAAAAACATGTTCCTTTTGAAGCGATCAGGCTCTGAAGGGCGAAATATAAGAATAGACTGGAGTGATGCTCCATTACTTCTCATTCCGAGGCTCAAGCCTCGGAATGAGATATGTCTTGAAATTGACTATAATTAAAAAAAATCAGAAATAATAATTTATTGATAATATCAAGAATTAAAAAAAAAGTTTGCAGTAGTTTTTTTGCTTACTTCAGAACC
>JAOZSB010000127.1 GCA_029939895.1 Desulfobacterales bacterium | reverse complement strand
TAAACGCTATGGCTGCATAAGCTGCCTGTCAATCTATGTTTATAATCAAAAATAGAAATTGACAGTTTAGTTGTTTGGTGGTATTTTTTTTTAATTAGTCGTAGTATAAAAATAATCGTAATATGAAAAATAATGCTGTAATTGTTTTCGTGTTTTTCCATGATAAGCTTACATTGACGAACACCACGGGCGATGCCTCTGCACAGCGACGAGCCCATTGAATAAATTAAATTTTAATGTCAATAATCATAAATTTAAAAATCACAAATAATTTTTTTGCAGGAGATTAAATTGAAGAAATGTCTAACAGTATCAATGGCCCTGATTTTTTTGTTGTTGGCAAGCGTTTGTTTTTCGGATTCAAGCGTTATGATTCTTATCAATAAGTCTGCTACTTTTGGGGCTATGGGCGCGCGAACGCCTGCTGCAAAGTCTGCTGCACAGCGCATTGCCAGTTATTTTGTGGATAAGGGGATTGGCGTGTTTGATGAGCAGGCAATGGATGATATTTATGGCGAGCTGGAGGCAACAGGAAATGTTGATGTTGACATGCCGGAAAACCTGATGATTGCCCTGGCTATGAAGCACAAGGCTGAGGTGCTTGTTAAGCTGGAAGTATTTAACATCCCCGTTGCTTCCGGGGATGAGACCCTTTCAGTTCGGGTGATTGCAAAGATGTTTAATGTTTCAAATGCACGGCTGTTTGCCATGAGTGAGCAGTACGGCACAAATATTATCCCAAATGCAAATGCAATGGATCATGCTGTTACTGCTGCTGCATCAAAGGCTGGCGGGCGTGTTGGCAAACGGCTTTATAAGAAGCTTGAAAAAAATCACCCCAGGATTCTCGCAAGGCTGGTTCGTGATGATACGCCTTCATATCGCCTTGTGTTCCTTGGCTTCACAGAGGATGAAAATGATCTGATTGTCGATATAGTTTATGATGGAATCGGCCTGGATGAAGAAAATGTAAAAGAAAACAAGATGACAAAGGGCCTTGCCGAGCTGGAAATATTTACCGAAAAGAAGTTTTCCCGCCTGGTTAGAAAGCTGAAACGCATATTGAAAAAAGAGGGTATAGAAATCGGCAAAGCGCCGGTAACCTTTGATAAGGCGACCTTTGTTAAGGAAGGTGTCGATATTTCCGAGGATCAAATCAATCTGTACTAACTGCCATGGGCAGACCGGTTTATTTTCTGGCACAGCAAAATATAATCGCATTGAAAGTATTTAAGGTTTATTTCATATAATAAAGGGGATAAAAAAAATGAACAAAAGATTTGCATATTTCATGATTTTTCTGGCAATGATCGTAACGCTTTCTGCCTGTGCGCCAAAGGCCAAGGGAATAATTGTTGAGACTGTAATGCCTGCCCAGATTGACATCACATCAGAGGCTGCTCTTGAGGGTGATTCCTTGATGCAGGCCATTATTGTGGATAGAATAAGACAACCCGGTGGCAAAATTTATAAAAATAAAACCATCTCCTTTTATGTGCGAAGTGCATTAAAAGATGCCCTGAATCAAACCCATGTTTTTAATATACGCGGCCCCGGCTCCCACATGTCCGCCCCAAGGATAAGACCCGTTGTAGAGCGGTTTTATGTCGCAAAGGATGTTGTGGCAGACGGATACGTTACAAGGAGAGGCGTTGCTGCGATTAACTTTTCTTTAACAAGCTCCAGCGGTAACAAGGTGGGAAGCACAACCGAGACCGCAGAAATTGTTAACCGTCAGCCCATTGGTGCGCAGCTTCGCCCAAGGGCAGACATTATGAAGGAAATGGCAACTGATATTTGCCAGGACTTTGTTAAAAAAATTGTCCCGACACCTAAAAAGGAATTCAGGCAGTTTGCCAGCGGCAATACAACAGTAAATAACGGTGTCAAGGCTGCCATGAATCGAGACTGGGACCTTGCCATTGACCTGTGGAAGGACGTTGTTGCAAGTGATCCAAAAAATGCACCTGCAACATACAATCTGGGAATCGCCTATGAAGCAAAGAAAATGCTGCGCCGGGCATTAAAACAATACAAGGCCGCACGCAAGCTTGATACCGGCAATTCACTATATCAGCGCACATACGCCAAGCTGAAAAGAAAATTAAAAACCTCCAAGAAGATTGATAATATCAAGGACGAGATACGAGAAGAATCAATGGATGCTTCAGATTAGCAAGCTTTTTATTTGTTACTGATTTTAAGCTTTGCAATCGAAAATGAATAATTACAATTTTTTTGGGAGAAAACAATGAAAACCCCGATGAAGAAAAATACTAAAAATTTAATACTCCTTGGTGTGTTAATCATTTTTACACAGGGCTTTTATGGATGCGCAGCACTTACCGTGGCAACGGAAGCTGCGAGTGCAGGCTTTTTAGAACAACCCAGCATGGAGCTTGTGCTTGACAGGCTCAATACTGCATCTGCTGCTGCCGAGCTTGCCACTGTAACATTCAACGATGTTCCAATCTCCGATACATCCACCTGGCCAAAGGAACTCAACAGCATGTCCGGTAAAGACATCATGCCGGTATTCAGAGCTTTGGCCCTTGACGGAGCCTATGCCTCACATGGCGGATTGATATCACCTGTTAAGGCTCATGTTGTGCTTAGCCAGAATGTACTATACATTGTGCCGCCTGATATGTATTCCTCTGCGGGTTCCTGTTACAAAAAAGGCGAGTCCACAATAATAAATGGATACTACTACAAAATAAATTCATATAATGACATTGAATATAAAGACAAGCCCTCTGGAGATGAAATTGAAAGGGCTGTAAAAATGGGTGCGGAAAATATTTTCATAACCACAAAGTGCCGTGGAAGCCAAACCCTGGTCAAGCGGAAAGGAAAACTGAAACCGCAGTCTGGCGGCGTAATCAAACAAAATATCATGCAGGCACTTTACGATATTCTACCAAATGGAAAAGCAATAAAGGCTGCCTACAAAGAATATGATAAAATCAAGAAAGAGTTGTTAGATATTGCTGAAACCCTTGCTGTTCTTGCAAAAGACAAGACCAAGGTCGAAGATGGTGAGAAGCCCGTCAGAAGATATTCAACTGTTGCTGATATTGAAGAACAAATAGCAATCACTCTGGAGCGGAAAGAGGAAGCAGGTCTTGAGCTCGAAGAGAGAACCATGATTTTAAAGCAGGTTCTCGAGAATATCAGCGAGTACAAAGGAGAAGTCACCAAGCCCAGTGATTTGAAAACCCTGAGAAATATTATTGAAGCGTGCAAGGCTGTTGAGGGTCTTTTGGGCGAGACTGTCGGGGTCACCACAATTGCCATTGCAAAACTGCCCCAGTCCATCATGAACATCCATAACGAAATTAAACAAATGGGCGGCACTGCAAAGGGCGTTAACCTGGGAGGCCTGTCAACAGTAAAGGCAGCCTATCTTCCCCTGCGCCTGGCTCGCCTGAGATTCAATACTGGCAATGTTTTAGACAACATCAAGGCAATTGTTACCGTTATCATGAAGGAAACAACCGTTATTGCAACGATTCATATGGAACTCGATGACCTCCTGTCCATTGAAATTGCAGGTGAAGAGGGTGATTCCTGATTAAAGGCTGACGAGCGGGAAGCATTGAAAATTTTAAGTTAGCAGGAGAATATTTTATGGATCAGGATTGCCTTTTTTGCAAAATTATTAACAAGGAAATGGATACAGAATTTTTGTATGAGGACGACGTGCTTGTTGTCTTCCGAGACATATACCCACAGGCCCCGACGCACCTGCTTATTGTGCCGAAAAAGCACATAAGAAGCATTAACGATCTTGCTGAAGGTGATCCAGAAATCGTTGCTGCAATGACCATGGCAGCAAAGGAAATGGCAAAAAAAGAAGGGGTTGACAAGTCCGGCTATAAGATATTTTTTAATGTGGAAAAGGGTGGCGGGCAGATTATATTTCATCTGCACATGCACCTGGTGGGCGGCTGGGAAAAAGAAGAAAAATAATATTTGTCATGCCTGGAATCAGGCGTGATTTTACAAAGTACCCAACAAAAAATCCTCAATACATGAAGTTGTATTGAGGATTTTTTTTCTAAATGATATATTCTTTTACTACAGTTTAAACTTGCTGACTACCTCTGATAATTTGTTTGCCATTTCAGCCAGCTCATTTGAAGAAGTATTTGTGCTGGCGGCTCCCTGTGCAGTCTGCTTGGATGCTTCCCCGATGCTGCGAATATCAACCAGGATGTTTTCAACTCCCTGTGCTGCGTCGGCAGAAGAACTTGCAACTTCCTGAATGCCTGCTGCAAGCTCTGCCACATGCCTGGCTACTTCATTTGAAGCAGTTGCGACATCGGCTGTAGAGTTGTTTACTTCCTGGAGACGGAGGGCGGATTCGCTGGCATTTTCTGCGATCTCTTTTGCTGATACTGCATTTCGGCTTACCGAAGTTGAAACTTCAACTGCGACATCTGTTTGTTCTTTTACTGCTATGGCAATTGTTTGATTGATGGTTGCGGTGTTGTTGATGATTTTGCTGATCTCTTCAATTGCAACAACTGCCTCATCAGTGCTGTTTTGTATCTGCTCTATCTGTCCTGAAATCTCTTCGGTTGCTTCTGCTGATTGATTTGCGAGTGCTTTTACTTCACCGGCAACAACTGCAAAGCCTTTTCCAGCATCACCTGCGCCAGCAGCTTCGATGGTTGCGTTTAAGGCGAGCATGTTTGTTTGATCTGCAATCTTTTTGATTACGCCTACGATTTTTCCAATTTGCTTGGTTGCTACAACCAGCCGTTCCATTTTAGTGTTTATGTCTTCTGCGCTCCTGCTTGCGCTTTGTGAAATCATGCTGGCCTGTGTGGTGCTGTCGGCTACTTCATTTAAGGATGCTGCCATTCCTTCAATAGCCAATGCTCTGGAGTTGATTCCATCGGCAATGGAGTTGCTGGCTTCTGCGGTTTCCCTTGATTGAACAGAAGCATTGGTTACGGTTTCGGCAATCTGGGCGATGACCGATGACATTTCCTCGGCCATGCTTGCTATGTTTGCAACCAGGGTGTTTGCCTGCTCTGTTTCTGAAGCTACCGAGCTGACGCTTGTGCTGATTGCAGTGGACGCTGCTATGACGTTCTCTGCGTTCGAGTCCATGGTAACAGCCGATGATGTCATATCGCCGGAAACAGTTGAAAGGTTGGTTGAAGAGCTTGAGAGACCCTGGGTTGTTTCGGCAAGTTCTTTGATGGTGTCCCTGATGCGCCCAACAGCATCATTAAGGTCATCGGCCATGTCGCCAATTTCGTTTTTGTTGTTAAGAACTATGCTTTCCGACAGGTCGCCTTCGGCCATTTTTCTGGAGAAGTATACAATTTGTTTAATCGGGTGGACTATAACTTTTCGGGAAATCAATAAAATCGCACCACCCAGAAGAGCATTGAGGATCAGGATGGTTACAACAATTTTGATTGCAGAAAGGGTAAGTTCATCTTCCATAAACTTCTGGGTTATGTACACCTCTACAGAGCCTATGTCTTCACCTTCCTTGGTGATGATGCTTTTTACCATGATGCAGTTGTTTTCGATTTTATCGCGGGTATCTATAATCTTCCAGTTTTCATCTCTTTTTTTGCCCAGCATGAGCTTTTTGCCATCAGAGCCTTTTACCAGTACGCCAAAGATTCTTTTTTCAAGCATTTCTGCCCAAACAGCCTCTTCAAGCTGAGACTCATCAACATCCCACAGGGGAGCGGCCAGATTTTTAACAAGCCTGTGCAGGGCATTTCCTGCCATGTTATCAAGCTGAATTCTGATATTAACGCTGGCTGAGTGGTAGTTCCATACGCCGGACACGACGAGGATAAATGTTGTAACAGCAATGATCGACACAATTAGCTGGGTCTGAATACTTCGATTCATCATGATGCTGGTGCTCCTTTATTGATAAAGAGAGAATTATTAATACAAAAATGCAAATATAAGCCAGGGCAAAGCTGCGTATACTTTCCAGATACAGGAAATAGTGCATCGTTTAAACAGTGGAAATAATAATTTTTTGATTCAAGTTCTGATTATACACCTTTTTTATTTCTTCGCAATCTTTTTGAGTAAAATCATTCAAAATATTTAAAAATTTCACAGGCACAAACACACATGCATGAGGCTCTGTTTATTTAGTGGGTTGAAATGCATTTGAATGGAAATTGGTTTCAGTCCAAATTACAAAATTGAAATCAGGAGTGATTTTAATACCACTGTCTAATCCCATTCACCAATATTTAATGATTTGATATTATTAGGTATGCGGCACGTAAAACAGAAGTGGCTCAACCCTTGCAGTAGTACCTGGTTGGCTAACGAGTAATGTGGATATAAATAAAGAAAGTACCAGTTGTTTTAATTAAAAACGTTTATCAGGAGGAGGTCGCATGGACTCAAATAAAAGCAATAAGGCAAGTGCAGAACAACGTGCAGCTTTTCAATACGCTGCAATGCGTGAAGGGGCAGTCAATAATCTTGAAAAAAGAGATGCCGGTTTAGAAAATGATAAAAATAAAATTGAAGCCAGGCAACATCAATTCCTGGTACGCACCTATTCCAAGGTTTTTGAAGAAAGTATGCCTGTGGATCAGTAGTAGTTGGTGGGCAGTGCAGCTTGAAAATTTCTATGGGTCGTTGGCAACTATCTTGTTGCGCCCGGTTTCCTTGGCTTCGTAAAGAGCGGCATCGGCCCTTGCCATAAAGGAGTCCCGGTCATCATCAGGTTTGAATTTCGACAGGCCCATGCTTATTGTGAAGGCAACCAGGTCGCCGCTTGACCTTACCCTGAATTTGCTGTTTTCAATGCTTATCCTTAGGCTCTGTGCTTTTTCAAGAACACTGGCAGTATCCATGCCCTGGACAAAAACAGCAAATTCTTCGCCGCCATAGCGGCAGAGCATTCCTTCTTTTGCCCGGAAAGCCTTGGCAATCGCACTTCCAACTTTTCTTAGTGCATCGTCGCCCACCAGGTGTCCGTATGTGTCGTTAATTTTTTTGAAAAAGTCAATGTCCATCATCAGCAGGCAAAGTGACTCCCCTGATTTTTTAAGTTTTGGCAGGGTTTTTTCAAGCCAGTCTTCGAGTGCACGGCGGTTGCGAAGCCCGGTCAGTTCATCTGTGGTTGCAGCAACCTTGAGCCGTTCGAGTTCTTTATATAGTCCTACGATTTCCTTTGTGAATGTTTTTTCGTTATTTGCAAGGGTTTTGTCCATGGAGGCTGCCATGGTTAAGATGTTCTGGTCAAAGTGGCTGTTGAGACTGGAAACCATGGTGAGGATGTCGTTGTCGTCAACGGTGGCAGCCTTTGCTTTTAGATCGACAATGGCTCCCTTGCCGCTTTCAACCTCTTTGAGCAGTTGTTTGCTGTTTTTTCGAGCCTCTCCGTAGGAAGCAATCTCCTGCTTGGCGATGTTTGTAACAGAATCAATGCTTAAATCGAGAGAATCAACGCCCTTATCCTGGAGTGCTTCTATCTTTTGTTTGAGTACCTGGTTTTCTTTTTCAGCGGAATTTGTGATTTGTGTCAGTTTATCAAGCTTTGCTAAAAGCTCTGCATTTTCTTTTTTCAGGTTTTTGACAGTATCGTCACCTTCAGTGTCCGGCAGTTCCTTTGCTGGTGGCATGTCGGGTGTTGATGGCGTTGTTGGGTCTTCTGTTGGTTGGCCTTTGGGTAGATCTCTGATTTTACCGACAAGTTTCGGTGCAAGCTTTGGGTCCTGAAGGTTTATTTCTTCTCTTTGCTGGGCAACCCAGTTTTTGAGGGTGTTTGTTTCTTTTTTTGTAAAGCGTCTGTTGCTCAAGAGCCACTCAATGGCAAAGGCATTGAAGGAGATGTTCGTGCCACGTGCGGCCATGTTGGCGCATTCGTAGCTGCATGGTATGAAGTCAGAATCAAAAAAGGAATTGATAATCTTTTCCTCATCCTTGTCAAGAGTATCAAAATTCCCACCATTATCAAAAAGTTTGCTCAGGGCTTCTTTGAGGTCATCAATTTGCAGATAATCAAAAATTTTCATAGGATATAATAATTCTGTTGTTTAAGTTCCAAGAATCATTGCTTTTGTTTTTCCGATCTTTGGGTGCACTTTAAGAATCAGCCAAAGAAGGGAGTCAATGGTCGCCAGATTAATTCAAAATATTAAAATTATACGCTAAAAGTTAATGGTCAGTGGTTCTTTTATAATATTATGGAAATGATTTGTCAATATGTGAAAACCTTTTTGTTAATAAATTATGATAGAAACGGACATGAATTATTAAAAAAAACTTAAAATATGCCTGCAAGAAGTTTGTGTTATTACGAGGGTGAGTTAATTTCTTGACAACATTGCGTATGTTATGTAAAAAAACCTACAAATAATTTGTTATGCAGCATCGGCAATAAAAATTGTCGGGTGGCAATATTACTAAGCATGATCGGTGGCAAAATTTTACTAAAGGAGAAGTAACTTAATGAACATTCTATTTTTCGGGCCTAACGGCAGTGGCAAAGGAACTCAGGGATCAATCCTAAAGGATAAGTACGATTTTTCACATATCGAATCTGGTGCAATCTTTCGTGACAACATCTCCAACGGCACAGACCTTGGTAAAGAAGCAAAAGCTTACATCGACAAGGGTGACCTCGTTCCAGACGGTATCACTATTCCTATGATTCTTGACAGGCTTCAGCAGGATGACACAGCAAAGGGCTGGCTTCTTGACGGCTTCCCCAGGAATAAAAACCAGGCGGAAAAACTTGACGAAGCTCTCAAGGAAGCAAATCTTGACCTTGACATCGTTGTTGAAATTCTTTTGGACAGAGAAATTGCCAAGAACAGGATCATGGGCAGAAGACTTTGCGTAGCTGACAATAATCACCCAAACAATATTTTTATAGATGCAATAAAACCAGACGGTGACAAGTGTCGAGTGTGTGGCGGAGATCTTAAAACCCGCGACGACGACCAGGATGAGGGCGCAATCAACAAACGCCACGACATCTATTATAACACCGTTGACGGAACCCTTGCTTCAGCTTATTACTTCAGGGATCTGGCAGCAAAAGAAGGCAAGATCAAGTATATTACACTTAATGGCGAGCCCAGTGTTACTCAGGTTACCGAAGAGTTGGTATCCAAGTTGTAAAAAAAAGACAGACTATATGCGTCCGAATTAATTTTTTTGTTCGGACGCTTTTTTTTCTTGTAAGTGGCAACACAGTATGATAGTGGTTAAAGCTTGTTGAAAGTGGAGATTTAATGCTGTTAAATCATGCTTTGATAAAAAATTAACCATCCTGGCTTTACAAGTTTGCGTGATAGATTTTATGGGTTGCTTGAGAAGCAAATATCGGATGGAGCAAAGGGGTGATATTTTTGAAGAATATTGAGGTCAGGGTTATAGATAACGACCTGGAAAAGGCCATGCGGATTCTCAAGAAAAAGATTCAAAACGATGGTCTTTTTAAACGGCTCAAGCTCAAAAAGAGCTACGAGAAACCAAGTGAGTACCGCAGAAGAAAACAGCGCGAAGCTGCAAGAAGGCTGAGAATAGCCGCTCAAAAAAGAAGATACCGGTACAGTTAGACACAACAGCTAAAACGATATACCGGCAAGGGTTTTGTTTGCACCCCTGCCGGTTTTTTGTTCCACCGGAAAAACCCGATGTCAAAAAAACAGCTTGAAAAAGATAAGTACGCTCAAATTCTCAAAGAGATGTACGGATTGAGAAGGTTCGGTATAAAACTGGGCCTGACAACGATCCGCAAGATGCTTAAAGGCCTGGGCAGCCCGGAAAAAGAGATAAAATGCATCCACATTGCCGGAACCAACGGCAAAGGCTCGGTTGCATCGTACATCGCATCCATACTGTGTGAGGCTGGCTACAAAACCGGGCTTTACACATCTCCTCACCTTGTAAAATTTAACGAGAGAATCTGCATAAACGGCCAGCAAGTCACCGATAAAGAGGTTGTAGAAGCTTACCAGGCAGTAAAAGCAGTTGACTGCGGTAAACGGGAGCCGACTTTTTTTGAGCATACTACTGCAATGGCGTTTTATCTTTTCAAAAAGAAAAAAACCGACTGGGCCATAATAGAAACCGGCATGGGCGGCAGACTTGATGCCACCAACGTCCTGAAACCAAAGCTTTCCATTGTCACAAACATCTCAGTTGAGCATAAAACGTACCTTGGCAACACCATCTCCGAGATAGCCTATGAAAAAGCCGGCATCATAAAAAGAAAAATTCCCGTAATCACCGGCGTTAAACAACAGCGCGCCCTTGACCAGGTCAGAAAAGCAACCGACGAAAAATCCGCACCCCTCTATATTCTTGGTGATGCATTCAAGACAAGACGCGATAACAACGGCGGGTTCACATATTATGGAATGGAGAAAAAATGGGAGAACCTCTCGGTTGGGCTTTCCGGCGACCACCAGATAGAAAACGCAACATTAGCCGTTGCTGCCTGTGAAGTAATCAGCCGAAGAATAGCAAAAATTAAATACGAAGACGTGAAAAAAGGCCTTGTAAACACAAAGTGGCCCGGACGACTCGAAAAGGTTAAAGACAATCCCCTGATTATACTCGACGGCGCACACAACCTTTCCGCTGCAAGGAACCTCTCCAAATACATTTCAGCTAATCTCAAAAACAGAAACATCACAATGGTAGTCGGGATGCTCGACGACAAACCCTGTGAGCTCATGCTCAAGGCACTACTCCCGGCAGGCTCCAGCATCATACTTACAAGCCCCAAAATCGACAGAAGCCTCCCCTGCGAAGAACTTCTCAAGTTAACAAAGGGCATTGTTGCCACAAACGGACTAGTAAAAAAAATTACCTCAATTCCAGATGTGGCAGAAGCAGTAAAGTTCGCCATTAAAACCGCAGCACCCAATGATGCAGTCATCATCGCAGGATCACTCTATGTGGTCGGAGAAGCAAAAGTACTTCTGGCCGCAGAGCTGAAGAAGTAAACTGATATACTTCAAATCCAACATGACCAAATACCAGATTCAATAGCAATATCTAATATATAGTATTGGTGCGCAACTATTTCGAAAAGCTGCTGCATTTTGAGCACCATTTTATGCCTGCCCATTAAAATAAAAATATTTCGGGAGTACGTTTTAATTATTGGCAAATTTTTTCAATTATGCCCGTTAGCTATAGTACAGTAAGGAAAATAGCTCAACTATTCGTCTATAAACAATCCTTGTAAAGTAAAGAGGGAAGTGATAGTGATTTTTTATTAATAATAGAGAAGTCTTTTTACTTATTCCATGGGTGGGGCAATTGGATAACCAATGGGAGAGTCAATGGGAGAACCGTGAATGGGTGAAGCGGTGAATGAGTAAAAGAATTATCTGTCGAAATTGACTTTCAGGGTAGACTCGTTCCAGGCAAAGACCATGAAACTAAAAATTGATGCAGAATATCTTCATTTTAATGTTGAGATGAAGTAAAAAAAAGACAATATATGCACGCATGATACTGTCTAGTTTCGATAACCTAAAAATGACCCACCTGGGGTCAAAACGATAACGTAAAA
>JAOZSB010000126.1 GCA_029939895.1 Desulfobacterales bacterium | reverse complement strand
TCCGGCGGTATCTTCTATACTGGTTTTATTATAACGCTTTTATATATAATAATCCGTTTTAAAGAAAATCATTTCCAGTTTATTGCAAACATCATTTCAAACAAACAGCCTGTTTCCATAGAATCTTATAAAAATACATTTTTATTGATTATAATTTTTGCAGGACTTGCAATAACATTTTTTTCTTCAAAAAAAGTCCCTAGATATTTGATAGGCATTGTACCATTTATCAGTATCAGCCTTGGTGTTTTTATTTCAAATTTGTTTAATTCAAAGCAAAAACCCTTTGTGATTTTCAGTGCAGTATTCTTTTCGATCCTTTTCACGGCTGGAGCATACGAAACTGTTGTCTTCTCACAACACAATGGTTTCGAATCCCTGAAGATGGAACCATCCAAAAAATTGATAACTACTACCTATTCCGGCAAGACAACTGAAAAAGTTATTAATTACCTTGTGGAAAACAACATTAAGTATGTCTATGCAACCCCGACATTTCAATATCCAATAATATTTGAAAGCAATGAAAAAGTTATTGCCTCATCAAGGATTTTTGAATGGCATTATAATGCCTATAAACCATATGACTATATTGTATCTTTGATGCTGGGAAGTAACCCGATATTTGTTATTGAAAAGGATTCTCCATATGTGCAAACTGTGATTGAGGTAATAAAAAGAATCACAAAGGCAGAGCCCAAAATAACAGAAATCGAGGACCTGCTTGTAATAGCACCGCTTCATGAGCCAGTAATATCAAAAAAGTAAAACAAGTTTATTATCAATGGCTCATATATAAAACAGTACTAATCTTTACTGACCTTTAGTTTTAATAGTTTTTCCTTGCTAATCGGAGTTCCATGTCCGGGATAAAACGTATCAACATCAATGGCTTGAATTTTTTTAAAGCTTTCAGCCACATCGTCCCAGTTGTCTGCATATAAATTCTGGGAACGCGTCCAGCCACGAGTCGAGAACAGGTCAGCACAAAACGCAGCATTATCACCCACAACCACGGTAATAGAGCCGGCTGTGTGACCTGGAGTGTGCATCACTTTTGCATTGAGGCCGTATTTAGTCAGGTCTGTGCCATCGGTCAATAAAATGTCTGCCTCTGTCTTTTCATGCTTCCAGATTTTTTCACCAACAGAAAGAAAAAACTTTCCTAAGTTGCCGCCAATCCCCCTGACATGCTTTAATGGTGTTTCGCCCTTTGCCATGGTTTCTGCATCGTCTTTATGGATGGCAATTTTTGCACCTGTTTTTCTTCGCAGGGCAGCAGCACTGCCATAATGATCAAAATGAGCGTGGGAAATAATGATAAGTTTCAGCTTCTTATCCCCCAGTTTTTTCATTTGTTTAAGAATATCATCCTCTGTGCCAGAGGATGCAGCATCAATCAAGAAAAATTCATCAGTGGTTTCCAAGAGCCAGGCATCGCCAATGCCGCCCGATATACTGTATACTTTGATAATTTTATCGCTTCCATTCACTGCTATTGTTAAATAATCCTTTCCTCCGCAGCCATTAAGAAAAAAAGAGGCTAACATAAATAGCAATACTGTTACAATCTGCATGTATTGGTTATTGCGGATATGATTATTTTTAAAATAAAAATTGTGCAAAATCATTCATGCCCTATTGAAAATGTTATTGTTGTGCTTTAGCTGCATTGATAAAAAAAAGGAGAGACAGCGTAATTACACACATATCTCTCCTTAAATACATCAATAAAAAATATTCTCTGTCCGTTTTGATCAGTCATATTACTAACAGATCAGACTTCTACCATTCCTGATCAAGATCAATCTCGAACTTTTCATTCTGAGCATCCCTTTCAGCATGGCCCTTTGCAACTTCTTCATCGTTCCAGGGCTCTATGATTAAGGATTCAGCAACAAGTTCCCACAGGTACATGGTTTCTTTATAATTACCCAGGTCATGTTCCTTGGCAAGTCCCTTCATGATCTGGTCACGACAGTTATGACATGGAGTGACAACCAGTTCAGCTCCTGTGGCCTTAATCTGGTCAGACTTGTACTTGCCGTATGCCAGGCGTTCTTCATCGTATGGCAACGCCCATGCGCCACCACCAGCCCCACAACAAAGGTTGTTCAGGGGGCTGTCAACCATTTCACGGTAATGTTCTTCATCAATACACTGTTTGGTGATCCAGCGAATGTTATCTGCGTGGTGGTCACCAAAGGTCATGTATGATTTCCTGCCATAGTTACAGGGGTCATGAACCGTTGTTGGCATCTGGTGCTTTGTTTTGTCAATATTGAGTCTACCATCTTTAATGTATTCCATTAAAAGTTCGAATACACTAACAACGTGAAATTCTTCAAATGCTTCTGGAAACCAAGTTTTGAACCCGAACCGGGTTGCAAAGTATGCGTGCCCTCATTCGGGGTAGACGAGGGTTTTACATTTTAACCTCCTCGCATTCTCAAGTACCCGTTCACATTGAATTTTCATATTTGCATCATCGCCGGAAAAAAGTCCCCAGTTAACACCTTCCCAATTTTCAGAAGATACTGTCCAGGATTCCTTTGCAGCGTAAAAAATCTTCCACCAGAAGATCATGTCATCAGGCTCACCAAAAGGCTCTTTGGAGTTGATGGTGATGATGACGTTGGCACCTTCTTTATCAACCGGCACATGAAAGCCCGGCATTGGAGTTTCTTCATCCTCTTCCACCTCTGTGCTCATGTCAGCAAGGAGAAAAAGAAAGTCATCCTTGGGAATACCAAGGTTGTTGCCACGCTCAAAGCACATGTCTGTGCCTTTTTGGAGAGGCCCTGGAACCTTGTCCCTGTCCCTTGCGATCCTGCATGCACGAAAGGTTTTAAGAAGGAGTACGCCCATTGGGCAAACGTACTGACAGCGTCCACACAGTGTGCAGACCCATGGCCATTTTGAATCAACAACTTCCTGTTCCATACCGAGAACTATAGCCCGAATGGCCTTTCTCGGATCCCATCCTGGTACAAGGCCGGTTGCCGGACAACCGCTGGAGCATGCTCCACAGGTCAGGCAGACGTTGGCCATCTCAGGTGAGATGTCGAACAGTCTTTTTTGTCGTGTTATTTTAATCGGTTCATCCATACTGCAAACCCCCCTTTATATTGATAAAACATACTTATTGATCTTAACTATCAGTGCGATATGATCAAAAAAATCATTTAATAATAATATGTCCTATATCAAACCTCGAAAGTCAAGGATTTTATAATATTGCGGTAATTTGTTTTTCAAGAACCCTTATAATAAAGGCGTTTAAGACGCATTCTTTATTAGAAATATTATCGACACATAGTGCAATTGAAATCATTGTACTGATTATTTTTGATCAAAACTTACAAATAATTCCAAATAAGGTGTAAAACATAAAAACTGGTGATGCCGGTTTTGTTAGGATCGCTCTATTCAAGGCCTGTCACAGCGGAAAGGACGTGCCTGTCACCTGGCTTTATTTCGATAATGTCTGTTCCTGCATTTGTGGTCTCCACACAAAGGAATTCCAGATATTCATTATCACCAAGGTTCCCCATGGCCGCAGCCGTTTCAATCCAGGGGTTCCACACAACCGTTGAGCTGGAACCGGTTTTGGAAATCCTGATTTTTCTTTTTTTAGCGGCATCATCAATAATACAGTCGGATTTCGTATCAATATACACACGGTCTACTTCTTTATTAAAACTTATCAACCCGTCCTGACCCTTTTGCCTGAATTTCTCCAGCTTATCAAGGTACTGGGTGCTTTCCAGTCCGGAAACAGTAACTTGAGATATATCACCAATGGAAAAGTAGCTGTGGAGTGCATCGGTTATCTGGAAGGTCTCTGTGCCAGTGTTTCTTGTGATTAAATTCACCATAAGAGTTTTCCCCACGCAAACATCCAGGTATAGACTGAATGGATAGGGAAAAAGAGTGTTCATCTCATCTGACACCGCCATCTCCAGCCTGATTGCAACAGTACCGTCATCCAGGGCATCGGTATAGGCTACACGCCATGCTGAATATCTTGCAAACCCGTGGGAAGGCTTAGACGCATCTGTTGGGTGCGAACCAAACCAGGGCCAGCAAACAGGTATTCCGCCGCGTATTGCCTTGCCCTCCTCAAAGGCACTTTCGCTGCTTACCCACAAAACATCTTCCTCACCATTTGGAGCAAAGCTTAAAACAGTACCACCGTTAAGGGCGATGGATGCTTTTCCAGAGTTGCTGGTGATGTTGGCAATTGCAAGGCCATTAGGGCCTTCTGCAAATTCGACAGCTCCTTCTATCCCGAATTCATCATTCAAATCACTAATTTGAGTATTCATCATAAATTCCTTATATGTACCTGATAAAAAACGTCTTCGCATCCAATCTCTGCAAAGTAAAAAAACATAAGATATTATTGTATTTTTCTTTTCAGGTGTTGGCTAAAATCAGGAACTTTCCTTTTATAGTCTTCGGTCATATAATATGACGAGAAAATAAAATCAGCAGTAGCCCGGTTATTTGCCACTGGAATATTCCAGACAACTGTGAGCCTGAGCAGGGCTTTTACGTCTGGGTCGTGGGGTTGCGGCTGTAATGGATCCCAGAAAAATACCATAATATCTATTTTGTTTTCAGCGATAAGAGCACCGAGTTGCTGATCTCCACCAAGTGGGCCGCTGTGAAGCTTAGTCACAACTAAATTCAGTTCATTTTCTATTATTTGACCGGTTGTACCAGTTCCAATGAGATTGTGTTTTTCCAGTATCTCGCTGTTTGCTTTGGCCCACTCAATAAGCTCGGATTTCATATTATCATGGGCTACAAGTGCGATATTCATTGTCTGCATTTTTTTGTCCTTAATTTTTTTTAAAAAAAATTATATGTTTTATTTATCAGTTAAGTTTTTTTTAATAGGGTTTTTTTTCATAGTTTTTATTTAAAGTTTGAATTACTATTTAAGTCTGTTATATTTTGTTTTCAACATATTTACAACAAAAATTGATTGGTTTTTTTATGAAAAAAAATTGTGCAGTAATATTTATGGTGATTTTTTTCGTGGCCTGCTCAGCCAGAGAAGCAGTCCAGGTGGGCAGGATTATTGCCACCGGTGACGTTACCGGGGCAAGTATATATGCTGCCCAAAAAACTGTTCATTATGCCAGAAACCCAAAGGCCCTTGAACGGGACATTGAGAAGTTCACGACTGCCTTAAAAAAATTCAGAGATGCCATAACAGGGCAATGGGGTGAGGATGAGGCAATTGAACCTGCTCCAAAAGAATATGTCAAATATACCCAGAACTACCTTTCACGGGCATCAATCGATTTTGATACGGGAATTATTACCGTAGAGACACTTGATGAAAAAAACCCTGACACCAGCCTTAAAAACGCTATTATTACCACCCTTCTGACCCCAAACGACCCCAGGGCCGTTGACCTGTTCACAGACAAAACCGTGAAACTTGGTGAAAAGCCTTTTCTGCTGGGTGAGGTAAAAGATCGTGATGGAAAAAATATGCGCTGGGAGTGGAGGGCCGGCAGGTTTGCAGATTATTTGATAGCTGATCGCAGGCTCACAAGAAAAATTAAAATCAAAAAAGAAGTAAAGACAGTTTTTTATGTTGAAATAGAAATGGTCAGGGATCACGGCAAGGTCAGGGCCTTGAAATATAAGCCGATTGTAGAAAAATATGCAAAAAAATTTTCTATCTCAAAAAACCTTGTGTATTCAATCATAAAGACTGAAAGCAATTTCAACCCATTTGCCGTGAGCCATGTCCCGGCCTATGGGCTTATGCAGATTGTCCCCCGGTCCGCAGGGCGCGATGTTTATACATTGCTAAACAAAAAAGACGGCTGGCCCTCAGGAAAATTTCTTTTTAACGCTGAAAACAATATTCAATACGGATGCGCTTATATTCATATTTTAAATTACAAATATTTAGCAGGTGTTAAAGACCCAGTTTCCAGGGAATACTGCGTAATCAGTGCGTATAATACCGGAGCCGGGAATGTTTTTAAGACGTTCTCAAAAAAAAGAAAATCAGCACTTTATTCAATAAACTCCAAACCTCCGCTTGAAGTTTATAACAGATTAAAAACCAGGCTGCCCTATGTTGAAACAAGGCGATACCTGGTCAAAGTGATGAACTCCAAAAAGGAGTTTGTTGGTTTTTAAAAACCCAGCCCCCTACTTCCTTTTCATAAGGAGCGCACCCTCAATAAAGGGATCAATGTTTCCGTCAAGCACATCATTGACATTGCCGATATCCAGGCCGATCCTGTGATCCTTTATTACCTGGTAGGGGTGAAGGACATAGGAGCGTATCTGGTTACCCCATGCGATTTCATCCTTGCCATCGTGGAGTTCCTGAAGTTTTTCATCCTGTTTACTTTTTTCATGCTGGAACAGGCGGGCCTTCAGCACTTTTAGTGCAAGCTCCCTGTTTCGGTGCTGTGATTTTTCCTGCTGACTCTGGGCTACAATTCCTGTGGGCAGATGAGTAATTCTAACTGCGCTGCATGTCTTGTTTACATGCTGGCCACCAGCACCACTGGCACGATAAGTGTCAACACGAACATCTTTATCCTCTATTGTCACATCAATATCGTTTTCAAGCTCTGGGTATACAAACACAGATGCAAAGGAGGTGTGTCGTTTACCATTAGCGTTGAAGGGTGAAATCCTGACAAGCCTGTGAACTCCAGATTCTGTTTTCAGGTAGCCAAATGCATAGGCCCCGTCAATGGTCAGGGTAACGCTTTTAATACCAGCTTCATCTCCGGGCTGCTCATCTACGATTTTTGCGGTGAACCCACGCCGTTCTATCCATCTTGCATACATTCTAAAAAGCATTTCAGCCCAGTCCTGGGCCTCTGTCCCCCCTGCTCCTGCGTTTATGGACAGAATAGCATTGTTTTTATCTTCAGGCCTGTTCAAAACAAGGCGCAAAGAGAGCTTGTCAATTTTTTTTCCAAGGCCGTCAAGGTCAGATTCAACTTCAAGCAATGCAGAAGCATCATCCTCTTCAACAGCTAGCTCTAAAAGTAAATCAGCTTCTTCAAGGTCGTTTTCAACACTTTCAACGTCCTCGACAGTGTTCATCAAAGTGCTTCTTTCTTTTAAAATATCCTTTGTATTCTCCGGGGTGTCCCAGAAGCCCTCTTTGGATATGATTTTTTCAATCTCTTCCAGCCGCAATTTTTTACTTTCCAGGTCAAAGATACTCCTTTATTTGTTCGAATTTTCCGGAAAGTTCATTTATTTTTTGTTTTATTTCGGCTGACATTTTTGTACCTCCAATTATACTTAAATATTTTTGCGTAGTTTTTTCAGGTAGTTTGACAACCTGCCAAGTAAACCGCCTGTAAAACTATTTTATAATTTTTAAAAGTTTTTAAATCACAAACCAGAAGTGATTTTTATCTTTTGCGAACCAAGCTTATTAATATTACCAGCATAGACAGAACCATGCAAGCGATTGCGAAAAAATCGCCATATTTTGTATAGAACGTGATTTCATCCATTTTTGGTATATCTCGAGAAAGTGCTATTTCTTCATAAAGTTTTGAATGTGACAGGATTCTGCCGGCTGGATCAATAAAACCTGAAAAACCTGTGTTGGCGGCCCGTGCAATGGATCTCCTGTTTTCAACAGCCCTGAATACTGCCATCGTAAAATGCTGATAAGGCCCGCTGGTACGTCCAAACCAGGCATCATTAGTTATGGTCACCAGGACATCTGCTCCGTTTTTAACCATTTTTCGTGAAAGTTCCTGAACCACAACTTCATAGCATATCAGAATCCCTATTTTTCCTTTTTTCATCAAGAGGGGTTCGTTTTTTACCCCTGGTTTGAAGTCGCCAGACTGTGCCACCATTTTTCCGATAAATGGAATATAATCTTTCAGGGGTGTATATTCACCAAAGGGAACCAGGTGAATCTTGTCGTACCTGTCGGTTATCCGGCCATTTGGCTGTAAAAGATATGCACTGTTATAAAAGTTGGTTTTTTCACCCTCTTTTTTAAATGACGGACTCCCAATGATAAATGTTGTTCCGCTTTTTCTCACTCCATCAATAATCATTGTGGTCATCCTTCGGTTGTAGCCAAGGTAAAAGGGAGTTGAGGTTTCAGGCCAGATAATAAGATCCGGACGTTCCCCAGGGGTGGACATAGAAAGTTCCAGGTATTTTTTTGTGCTGGTGATCTTGGTTTCCGGGTCCCATTTTATCGCCTGGTCTATGCTTGCCTGCACAACAGCGGTTTTCAAGGTCGGTGAATAGCGAATTGCTTCATCAACCTCCTGGATCCTGATTGTTCCATAAATCAATGATCCGGCAAGCATAAAAACTAAAACGGTGGTAATAATTATACTGTCTATCTTTGGAACAGCATTTGAGTTAAATCTTTTTTTTGTTATTGCCAAATAAAGTACAAATACATTAATATTTGCAAAAACAATTAGATAAGACAATGAATATGATCCAAGAATGTCTGAAATCTGAATTAAAGGCAGGTTTGCAAATTGGGAATAGCCCAGAATCTCCCATGAAACACCAGTGAAAAGATGGGATCGAATCCATTCAAGGCCTACCCACACGGCAGGAGCAAAAAAGGCCATGCCAATGGGTTTAGTTTTGATTTTTGAAATAATAAATGAAAACGCAGCTACAAACATGCCTAAATATAGTGTAAACAGGATAAGAACCGAAATACTTACCGACCATGGAAGATAACCATAGGTATGCATCGTGAAGAGCAGCCAGTAGGCAAGTGTTATAAAATGGACAAAACCGGCAATTAAGCCTGCCTGAAAAGCTTTTTTGGGTTCGAGATCATGAATACTTGCGAGCAAAGGAACCAAGGCGATCCAGATTAAATATGAGAGTCCAACTTTGGGAAAAGAAGCGGTCAGAAGGAGACCGCTTAATATAGCCAGTGTAATTTTGTTTATTTCAAGGCGCATTAAAAATTCCTGTTTTTAAATTTAGTATAAGCTGAATATATTTTATAACGTACCAAAAAAAATTAAAAAGTCTTCAAATATAGTTTTAATATGGTGTTTTTAATCCAAAAAAAATTTCTATGAAAAGTTAAAAATTGATTGTAATAATGCTTTTTATCTGTTAATAGAAAATTTATAAATAATCGTGTCATACTTTTATGTCAATAAATATGTTTTTTGCATTGAATAAAGAATTTTTTTTTAATTTATGCAAAAAAACGTTTGTGATTAACTGCTGATTGTGTTAGTACTATGCTTTCAACTTAACAAATCTATAAATAACACTAAATGGAGAGGATTTTATGAGCGAAATACTCAAAGAAGGCGACAAGGTCACTGTTAAGCCTGGTAAGGATGTCGTAGCGTCAATGGCTAATGAATTCAGGGACGAACTCCACGCAATTATCAAAGAATCTCCCAAGGAGCTGGCAATTGATCTGACTGGCGTTGAAATGGTTGATTCTGTTGGAATTGGAGTTTTGATAGCAACACATAATTCTCTGAATAAAGCAGGCGGCGTACTCAAGGTCACAAACGTTGCAAAGGACATCTTTGGTCTTTTTACAACAATGCGCCTTGATAGACACTTTACCGTTGAAAGTGCCTAAGCTGCCTTAATTAGTTTTTTTTTATATTACATAAATATTTGTACCCTGATAATCGAATTGGATTCTATTACCAGGGTACATGTTATGGTTTTTATTAAAAAATCTTTTATGCTTTTTCTGAAATGCCTGCACCCTCTTTCAGATAGGCCTGTACCTTACTATCCTTTAGCTTTCCAAGGCTTATCGCAAGGGACTCTTTTCTTTCTGTTGCCAGATCCATCCAATTATGCAGTTCTTCCATCAACTTTTCTTCACCAACACCTTTTTCTTTTGCCAGTGGATTGATAGCATTATCAAGGTCGCCTGAGTTTATATATGTCCAGGTGTCATCTTTTTTGGAAATAATACCCGTATGTCCCTTTGTGGGAGTTGAAAAGGAAAGGATATACCCTTTTTTCAAAAGCGGTTTTATATCATCCATAACCTTCCTGGCGGCACTCTCAGTATTTCTTACATTCCTAAACGACTTTGTGTAGACAGATGTCCCTGAAGCCTTTATAAGCCCTTCACCATTAAAAAATGCATTTCTGGGCATATTGTTCGCCTTTGCCATCTTTACAAGCTGATTACGCAGGCCGTCTTTGCCGCCATATTGTATTCCCATTTTGTTTAAACCCCTGACCAGCAGGCCATAACAGTTTATCTTGTTATAGGAAGTACCCATATAGCCTTCAACAGCCTTTGCAAGTTGTTCAGAAAGGTTTATATCGGAAGTGCTTGCAACGGGATGTTGGCCAATTTTTGTGGCTCCGCTGGCAATTTCAGCACCATTGACCTTTGGGATCATCTTGCCCCACATAAGTTCCTTTGTTTCAGGGTTTATAAAAATTTTTGTTCCATCCCTGATTGTTCTGAATGGTTTGTTTTTATTCTGGTCTGCATGAATGATTTTCCAGGTGTCTTTTTTGAAAGTGGAATTGTTCACCAAAAGATTAGAGACAGTAGGTGTCTCCTTCGAGATGCTGCCAAGAAGAACCGGCTTACTTGATACTGGAATGGGTGCTGGTTCAAGTTGCTGTTTTTGGACATTGACAAGTTGGCCTTCAAATGTCTTGCTGGTAGTTGCAGCATTCCCTTTGGTTATGCCGGTATTTGGCATTTGGATGGTTCCCCTATAAAAATTTATAGCTTCCATGACCGCTCCTGGGTTTGGGTTAAAAAATACTCTTGCAACGAAAAATGCATTTTGTGTGCCAAGTTTTAGAAGTGTTGATAACCACCTGATATGAATGAGTATTTAAAAGAGCAGCTCGATGGATCGACGGTTTTCCGACAATGCCATGACTATGGATCGTCAAAATGACGATGGGTATGATGGCCATCGTCATTTTTGAAATGAAAAGTCAATGTCTGAAATCTAAAAGGGAAAAATCACAAATAATCTATCAGGATTGAGATGCCTTAAATGCATTTTCCAGGATTTCTGTGACTGTTGAGGTTACATCAAGGAATCTGAGTGTCATCAGGGCTTTACCGGGCGAGCTATTGGCGTTCCAGGCTTCAATGTTTAGCGAAACAGGGCAGCTTTTGATATCGGCTATTGTCAAACTATTGAGTTTATCAGGAAATTTTAATGTGATGGAGCTTACCCTCATTAAGTCAACGGGTTGTTGAGGATACTGAAACGAACAACGCATCCCGTTTTGACTGATATTTATTACATCAACAGGAAGTACATGGTCATTATAAATTATAATTGCTGTGGTCTGGGGGATGGCGTACCGTGGACAAGCCCTGTGTTTATTTTGATTGCAGAGCCTGCTGATCATCTCCCTCAACTGAAATGCCGTAAATGGTATGGTCAGAGTGTTAGTATTTTCCTGGTTGTCTATCTGCTGGAGCATGTGGTTGTCCTGATTTAAATCAAATCCCGATACCATTGTTATATGTGGTGTATCTTTGTTTAATTCCGTGCTTTCAAGTGCATTGCATACACAACCG
>JAOZSB010000125.1 GCA_029939895.1 Desulfobacterales bacterium | reverse complement strand
GGAATTTATATTATGTAGCTCAAAACTTGCCCCATGGGTTAACGCATATTTTTGAATATTTATTTACATAAATATAGTAAAAAATATAAGATTGCAATGTTAATTTTCCGGGATGATTTGCAACATGTAGGTTGGTGTTGTTTTAAACAGGATATTTATATATAGTGAATCAGTATAAAAAAAAATCAAAAGGTGTTTCAAATGAAAATAGCGTTAATGCATTATCACCTCAAAAATGGGGGAGTTCGAACGGTTCTAAATCATCAGGTTGCGGCACTTGACGGGGTTTGCGAAACCCTGCTGGTAACCGGTCAGGAAGAGGGTATCGGGCCGGATGATAACGTGGTGATAGTCAAGGGTTTAGGTTATGATGAGCCAGGGGTGGAGTTTGATCCTGAAGCCGTTGCAGACGGGGTTTGCCGTGCTATTGAGTCCTGCTGGCCCGGGGGGTGCGATCTGCTGCATGTGCATAATGCAACCCTTATGAAAAATAAAAATTTTCTTAAAATACTAAAACATCTGCAAAAAAAAGGAGTTACTCTTTTATTGCAGCTACATGATTTTGCAGAAGATGGCAGGCCACATGGTTATTATGCCAATGAACAATACCCGGAAAACTGCCATTACAGCGTGATAAACTCAAGGGATTCCGGTATCCTCCTTGATTCCGGTCTTGCCGAACCCGGGCTTCACCTGATTTCAAACACCATAAACAGTTTTGGTTTTGAAGCTGACGATGAAAAATCCGAGGATTTCACCCTCTATCCTGTGCGGGCTATCAGGAGAAAAAATATTGGCGAGGCTGTTTTGCTGTCGCATTTTTTGGAGCCAGGAAAAAGGCTGCTGATAACCCAGCCCCCGAACAGCCCGGCTGATTATGGGAGCTATGGGTTCTGGAAGGAGCTTGTGGCCCGGACAAACCTTGCAGTCGAGTTTGAATCAGGACAGAAAAAAGACTTTGTTGACCTTGTGAAAAGGGCTGACAACATCGTCACAACCAGCATTACAGAGGGTTTTGGCTTTACATTTCTTGAACCATGGACAGCCGGAAAATTTATTTGGGGAAGGAAACTCCCTGATATTTGTATTGATTTTGAAAACAATGGCATGGATTTCAATCACCTTTACACAAAATTGTCAATTCCTGTTGACTGGATTGGAAAACAGGCATTCAAAGATACCTGGATCACCTGCGTTCAAAGTGCCTTTGCTACCTTCAACTCCACACCTGATATGGATGCTGTTGATGCTGCATATGAAAGGGTGGTTGCCGATGATTTAATAGATTTTGGCCTTTTAAATGAAAAGTTCCAGGAAAAAACATTGCTAAATGCCCTGGATGACAGGGAAACCCTGATCCAATTTAATCCTTTTCTTGCAAACCCGGGCCGGGTTCAGGATAAAAAAACATTGATACAAAAGAACAGAAACGTCATCGCAGAAAAATACACCCTGAAAAGTTACAGGGATGTTCTCCAGAAAATATATGCGAGGGTCGTTGAATCATCGCCAGCACATCGAATTGACAAACGAAGGTTGCTTACGCGATTTCTTGATTTGGATAGCTTTTCTCTTTTAAAATGGGACACTTTTGAGGAGTGATGCCGGGACAGGCCATGTAAAAATCGATTTGCAGGTTTACCGGCACCTGTAGTTGTTTTGATTTTTTTTAAATTATTATTTGCCAGCACAATAAAAAACCCTGATCTGTATTGACAAATTCAATAATGCTGTTTATTTTGAAAAAAGAATAATTAAGATAAATTTTAGACGAAACTTGGTTGTTTGAGATTTTTTTTAAATGTGAATGTAACCGTTAAATGATCTGAGTCTCAATACTTAATAAGTGCATGTTACAGATATCTTATTTATTTTATGGAAACTGGCCCAATAATAAACATAATTTTTGATAGACAAAACTATAAATAAAAGGGGAGGGTAATCATGCTGGAAGTCACGGAAGCTGCGGCACAGCAGATAGGAGAATATTTTAAGGGTAAGGAAATTAAACCAATTCGCATATTCCTTCACGAAGGTGGATGAGCCGGGCCATCACTGGCAATGGCTCTGGATGAGCCTGTGGATACTGATAAGGAGTTCGATGAAAATGGTTTCAAATTCCTGATGGATACAGCTTTTTTTGAAAAAGCCCAACCCGTTAAAATTGATTTTTCAACATTAGGATTTAAAATTTCTTCAAGCATAGATCTTGGCGCAGGAGGCTGTTCAAGCTGCGGATCTGACAGTGCTTGCAGTGTATAACATTTTTTAGGACGAGTTATTTTTTATCAGCCTATGAACCATAATCACTCGTTTACGGGCCGCATATTATGCGGCCCGTTTTTTTTTGCATATCAATGAAAAATGCTGATGTTTGCTGCAAAATCAGCATGTCCTCTGGCTGGTTTATTCATTAAATCAGAGCCTTATCTCTATGTAACTCAGTTCTCCACCACCCGTTATTACATGAGCGTCAACCGCCTTCTTGTCCTCAAACCAAAAAATTTTACATAATTATGTGTCAATTTTACAAATTTGTTTCCGTTTGTTCTCTAAATGTGCTAAATTTTATTAAAAAAAAGCCGATTAGAAAATAAGCCTGTTCTTTTTATTGGGTTTTTGAGCTTATTTATTAGCATCAACAAAAAATGTTGAATTAAGTAAATTTGAAAAAGGCAAATAACTTTTTTTCCAGAATTTAATGTCAGGGCTTTTATTAATGAATAAAAACATATGCATTATATTTCTAATACTTCTGCTCTGCTCGTGTGGCGGTGATAGTGGAACCGGCCTTGAGGGTGAGTGGGAAATGCTCATGGGCGATACTAAACAGATCCTGAACATTGCCGACGATGGGACATGGGGTGTCCGTTTTGAAAAACCCGGCGACCCACCCAAAAAAGAAGAAAAAAAGAAAAATAACAAAAAGAAGGGCGATGAAGAAGAAGAACCCCAGGTTATCTACGATGCAAAGGGAAAATGGAAACTGGAGGACGAAAAAGACTTTTCCATGACAGCCAAGACAGGAATCCCTGGCTCTGGATGGGAAAAGGACCTTACCAGAACATATCAGGTTCTTGAGGTAACCCCGGATGTCCTGAAACTCAAGAGTGAAGACGGAATGATCGAGGCCTGGCTGAAGGTCAAGCCCCTGTTGGCTGAAGAGGTAGAAGAAAAACCTGCCAAGGCTGATGCCAGCATTGGCGAACATAACGTTATTTTAAAGGTTCATCCCTTTGTTGTAAATCTTCAAAAAGTCACACCAAATGATAAAAACAGGTATCTGTTTGTTGAGTTTCATCTTGAAGTCGAGGATCCTGTCCTGGCCAAAGAAATTACCGAGCTTGAAGCTTTGGGAGATGCCTCAATAGATATTCCGCGACCTAAAATCCACCCCCGGGTAAAAGAACAGCTTTTACTCTTTCTTTCCACCCTGTCCTATACAGATGTTGGTTCATTTAAACGGGTTGAAGCGATGAAGCTTGAACTTGAATCACTGATCCTGCCATATACAAAAAATCGGCTTAGATCCGTGAAGATCGCAAATATTGTTGTGACTTCAAAAAAAGCAAGGCTGAAAAAGTTTATGGAATTCCAGGGCGTAGAAGCCAAGATGGGCGACGAGATACTTAACGAAGATCTGGGTGGTGATGTACCTGCTGAGGAGTAGCTTTTAAAAAATCATTGCATATTTTTTTGCTGATGCCCTGGCTCTTACTGTACAATTATTTTTATAATTGCCTGCTTTTGTGTTGTTAAAAACCCCACAGATAATACCCCAAAAAAAACAATGGATTTCATGGTTTATTACAAGCCGGTTTTGTGTTATGTTTTTTTTATTCACAATTTTTTAAAAATTATTTAATTGCAATTGAACCGAATAAAGGAGGAAGCATGACGGAATTACTGGAGTTGATAAAGGGTAGAAGGAGTGTTCGGACTTTTTTGGAAAAAGATATTCAGGTTGAAGTGTTAGACAGGGTTTTGCAGGCTGTCCAGTGGTCTCAGTCCTGGGCCAACACTCAATGCTGGGAGATCGTAATTGTCAGGGATCAGGCTGCAAAGGAGCAGCTCAGTGCTACTGTATTTCCTAAAAATCCAGCATCAAAAGCAGTTGCAACTGCACCTGTTGTCCTTGCTGTATGTGGAAAGCAAAGCAGTGCTGGCTTTTACAATGGGCAGGCCGTGACCAAACATGGTGACTGGTTCATGTTTGATCTGGGTATTGCAGTACAGTCATTAAGCCTCTACACTCAAGCTGAAGGGCTTGGCAACGTGGTTGTCGGAGCCTTTGACCATGGCAAGGCAGCAGAAATTCTTAAGGTGCCTGCTGGTGTAGAACTTGCCGTTCTGATTCCACTTGGCTACCCGGCAAAGGTTCCAAGCAATGCAAAAAGAAAAGAAATGAGCGAGTTTGTGCATCAGGAGACCTTTTAGTTTTTAATTGAAATTTGAAAAAGAAGTAAAAAGTAGTAATTAAAAAAAGAAGTAATATTGAAGAAAGATAATCCTGTGAACCACGGGTCAGCATGGTTGGAGTAAACTGGTGCTGATCCGTGGTTCATTTTTTTTGGGTTGCTAACCTGTCAAGCCAATTCATCATAACAGGGGCGGCAGTAAAGGTCGTTATTATCGCCTTTTTCCATTTTGGTTTTCATTGTCATTTCAAAACATGATGCACAGGCCACAGAGGGTGCAAGCCGGGCATAGGCTGGTTCTTCGGCCTTTGTCTCCACTATTTCAAAAACATCAAGTGCCGGCTTTTGCAGCAGGTCCATGGTCTTCAAATATTTTTGTCGTTTCTTTTCCTGGTCAGTTGCAGTGCCTTGAGTCATTTTTTTTTCAAGGTCATTAAATTCACTCAAGTGCTTGTCTGTGTATTCATACTCTTTTTTGCGGCTGAAACGGATGGCTTTGCTGGTTTTGCGGTTAAATACTGTGTACACGTTTTTTCCATAGTCCTTCAAGATAAGGTTGCCCTTGCCCAGGGTTGTTCCAAGCAGCACCTGGAGAGCATCAACCGAACATGAATCATTTTCTGAAACAGCCACGATTTCTTCATCAGCAGCCCTGGTAATGGAGAGTCGGGAAATAGACTCTGTCGCTACGATATAGCCATAAATGAGTCCAGGGCATATATGCCCGTGGAAATCAACGCATAGTTTTAATTCTTCTGAAATGTTTGCTGGATGGGTCATGGAAATCTCCTAAAACTCTCGATATATTATTAGTATAATAAAGTGTTGATATTTTAAATAAACATGGACTTTGTAGTATTACAAAAAAACAAACATGCTGACATTTGTCAATAATTAAAAATCTGTTTCAATAAGTTTTAATAAGGTTCTCATTATAATCTGACATTTCAAATATTTCTTTTAGTGTGGTTGGCAAAAAAATTTAATGAAAACTTTGACAATAGGGGTTTGCTTTGATAAGTAAATTGGTATAGTTAAAAAAATATGCCTTTATCCCCATATTTCATGCATAGTTGGAACAGTCAACTCGATTTTAAAAGTCATAAATGAGGTTGAAGTTATGAGATGCATATGGTTGATATTTTCGATTGCGGTTATTATTGGTTTTACTTCTACAGCCTTTGCTGAAGAATTGACTGATAAAACTATTTGCATCTGTGATGACCAGGCAGAGTGGCCCCCATATCATTATTTAGAGCGAGAAAAAACAAAAAAAATTGTTGGTTATGGCATAGATGTTATTAATGAAATTTTTGCCAAAAATAAAGTAAAGTATAAAATTGAATTCCTCCCCTGGAAGCGTTGCCAGAGGGAAGTTGAAGTTGGAAAAAAATACCAGATGGCATTAAGCGGTTCCTACAGTTTAAAAAGAGATAAGGCATATTATATGGTGAGCTGGTACAAAACAACACCATATTATTTTTACTCCAAAAAGCACTTTCAAGGTGGTTTAAAAATAAAAACAATGTCTGATTTTAAGTATAAAAAAATATGCGGCCTGCTTGGTTATAGTTACAATTATCTTGGTGAGCTTGAGAAGCAAATGTATAAGGGCATAATAGACTATGACGCAATGATTAAAATTTTGCATATGGGCAGATATGATATTACTTTTGAACAATATGAGATATTTGCAGGTTATACAGCGATAGGGAAAAACTATTTGGGTGATAAGGATCTTGGATATGCAAAGGTTCCGGGCGCAAAGCCGACCTGGTTTTATTTTATGGTTTCCAAGAAATTCGAGCATTCCTTAGAGCTGAAAAAAATACTTGCAGAGGGTGTTTCAGAATTATTCTGGTCTGGTAAATTTGAACCACTGTTGAAAAAACATGGTCTTATTGCACAGTGACATCACACTTTGTTAATTATTCAAAAGCAAGAAGGAAAGCACAAAAGAGTTAAAGAGCTGTTAATGGGAAGTAAAAAGATTTGAAAAGCACCAAAAAACCATCAGGCATATCCCCCGACCCAATCATTGATAATCAAAAAGATTATTGGGACAGCGTGTCATCATGCAAGACATTTACACATCCATTAGAAAAAGAAAAATTCCAGTTTTACGTCTCAAAGGTGGCAAAAATTCTTGATTTTGGCTGCGGGTACGGGCGTACATGTGATGAATTATACAACCTTGGGTATTTGAAAATTACTGGTGTTGACTCTTCCAAAAAAATGGTTGAACGGGGTTTGAATGATTTCCCCCATCTTTGTCTGGAAACCTGTGAAGGTGGCGCACTGCCCTTTGAGTCTAACACATTTGATGCAATTATCTTGTTTGCAGTACTGACATGTATACCGACCAATGATGGTCAGCAGGCATTGATAAAGGAACTGCACAGAATCCTCCGTCCAGGCGGCATTATTTATATAAGTGATTACTGGCTCCAAATTGATGAACGAAACCTTGAGCGGTATAGTGAATTTGAAGCAAAATTTGGACAGTATGGAGTATTTGAACTTCCTGAAGGTGCTATTGTTCGCCACCATTCAAAGGAATGGATCAGCACGCTTTTAAAGGATTTTAAATTGCTGGATATGTTTGACTGTGAATTCACAACCATGAACGGCAATCAATCGTCATGCTTTCAGTTTTTTGGGAGTTTTGTTGCTTAATTCATAAGCACACCTGCTATACGACTTTTCCCCTGTAGGGGCGAAATATAAATCCAATTGGAAACAATCCGATTTTTTTCATGCATTTTTGATAGTTGAAAACAAATCGTTAATCAATAGTGAAACAGTAAACGTTTATATCACGCCCTTACAGGGCTCAAATCATAGAGTTGTTCATACCTGGGGTTCCACCCCAGGCTGTTATATATCGCCCTTACAGGGCTGGTTTGATTAAAAGGCAGTTTTCATTCTGGCACACCGATAAATTTGCGGTTTTCATTAGGGCACATCGATTAATTTAATTTTTCTATTGACAATCAAAAATAAAAAATCTATTCATATTGTTTACGTTGAGCGGGAATAACTCAGCGGTAGAGTGCAACCTTGCCAAGGTTGACGTCGCGGGTTCAAATCCCGTTTCCCGCTCCATTTTTTTTGGCGGCATGGCCAAGTGGTAAGGCAGCGGTCTGCAAAACCGCAATTCGTCGGTTCAACTCCGACTGCCGCCTCCAATTTTTTTTATTATGCCCCTTCACAGGTAAGTATAATACGGCATTTATAAACAAAACAGTTTATTAGGAGCTTTTTGCTTATTTCATAACCAGACCATATGAATAAACAAAAATCATCGCTTCGTTAAAATTTTAAGTTTATTGGGAGTTTTTAACAAACATGCAGTTTTTTTCAAACAATTTCGGACGCTTCTTTTTTTTTATTGGGGTGTCCTTCCAATAGAGTGATTTTTTAGAAAAAAATCATCTCCCCGGAAGGGCTAACGCTCTTGCGGGGTTTTTTGTTTTTAAAGCCCTGGGAGAGAATCTCCCGGGGCTTTTTGTATCGTGATATTATGTGGTTATGTGGGACGGGGGCATGTTTTAATTGGAGTTTTTTTTAAGTGATTCATAAATGTGGCATATGGAGAAAAGAAGTATAAAACTTTGTTAATAATAAAAGCTTCGTTAACATACTAACTGCCACGGGCAGACTATTTATGAGTTTATTTGCTGCCCACAACGAAATATGAAATAATTGTAAGTGTTTATGGTTTCTTTCATACAAAGTTATAGGAGAACAAAATGATTATCGTGATGAAAAAAGACGCTGATGAGAGTGCAAAGGATGAGGTCAAACAGATTTTAAAGGATGACGGCCTTATTGTTCGTGAAATGCTGGAAAACGGTCAGGCAGTGTTTGCTGCGGTGGGCAGCATTAGCAAGGAAAAGAGTTTTTTCGAGCAGCTCAAGGGCGTGGACAGCGTTGTCAGGATAACAGCGCCCTATAAACTTGTAAGTCGCCAGGTGCATCCTGAGGACTCTCTTGTTAATGTTAATGGAGTTTCAATTGGTTCTGAAAAGATTGCTGTGGTTGCCGGGCCTTGCGCTGTGGAGTCTCGTGAGCAGGTGATGGCTGTTGCACGAGAGGTTAAACGCTATGGTGGTGTTCTTTTCCGTGGAGGAGCTTTCAAGCCGAGAACCTCGCCATATTCTTTCCAGGGACTTGAGGAAGAAGGGCTCAAGCTGCTTGCCCAGGTGCGTGAGGAATACGGGCTTGGTGTGGTGACAGAGATTACTTCCATAACCCAGGCCGATCTCATGATGAAGTATATTGACATGGTGCAGATTGGCGCACGGAACATGCAGAATTTTGAGCTTTTGAAGTGTGTCGGCAGGATGGGAAAGCCTGTGCTTCTGAAGAGGGGACTTTCTTCAACAATTGAAGAGTGGCTTATGTCGGCTGAATATATACTTTCCGAGGGCAACAACAACGTGGTTTTGTGTGAAAGGGGAATCCGAACCTTTGAGCCGTATACAAGGAACACCCTTGATCTTTCTGCAATTCCGGTAATCAAGAACTTGACGCATCTGCCTGTGGTAATAGATCCAAGCCATGCAACAGGTATGCGTGAAAAAGTAATCCCCATGGCAAGAGCCGCAACAGCCGCTGGTGCAGACGGCTTGATGATAGAGGTGCATAACGACCCGGACAATGCGCTTTCCGATGGGCCGCAATCCCTTTACCCAAGGCAGTTTGGTCAGCTTATGCGTGATATTTACGTAATTGCTCCTCTGGTGGGCAAGCAGGTTGATTTTGAATATCTGGACAAGGAGAAATCACGCAGCAAAAAAATGGATGATGGCGTAACTTCTGAAGAGTCCGCAGCGTTTTTAGGCGAACCCGGCACCTTCAGTCATAAGGCGCTGATTCAGTATTTTGGAGAGTCTGTGGTTCCAAAATCCATGGTCTCGTTCAAGTCAATTTTCAAGGCTGTCTATGATGGTGAGGCAAGTTGCGGTATCGTGCCGATAGAAAATTCACTGTCTGGCAGCATACACGAAATATATGACCTCCTTATTGCAAATGATCTCAAGATTACCGGAGAAATCACAATACGGATACTGCACAACCTGGTTGCAAACCCTGGAACTCAGGTCAGCAATATTAAAAAAATATTTGCACCGCCCCAGATTTCTGCCCAGTGCAGGCTCTTTCTCAACAGCCATGAATCGTGGCAGCTTGTAGCCGTGAAGGACAGTGCCAGTGCTGTGGCTGAATTGAAAAAACCTGAAAACAAAGATAATGCAGCAGCAATAGCCAGCAAAGAGGCGGCTGAAATGTTTGGTATGGAAGTCCTGGAGGAGGGCATTGAATCCAACCCCCGGAATTTCACCAGGTTTGTGGTAGTACAAAAGGAATTCAACAGGGCTGATTCCCCCAAAAGCAAGTCATCCATGGTCTATTCCGTTGGTAACAAACCAGGCTCACTTTTTCAGATAATGAAGATATTTGCAGATCATAATGTTAATCTTGTAAAGCTTGAATCAAGGCCGATTCACGGCAAGCCTTGGGAATACCTGTTCTATATTGACCTGGAGGCTGATGCAACATCTGAAGAATTTAAACCGGTTTTGGAAAAACTTCAGGAGATGACCGATCAGCTCAGGATTTTAGGGGCGTACTGATGTTGATCCACGGCTGAACCTGTGGAACTTTGTTAAATACCCTCATGTGTTGAGAAGTTGCAGTTTAAGGGTTAATATTCAATTGGCTATTGACTTTTGCACCTGATTTGTATTAAAAATTGATAAAGGATTAAAACATATATTAAAATTTTTTGAAGTACTGATATTTACATGATGCTCACTATTTGTATTCTTGTTATGCTATATGCATTGAACCGGGCAGTATGTGTCGATTTGATACGGATAATCTAAAACAGTTTGGGAGCGAGCTGCTTGACTATGGAAGATTTGAGTAACTGTAAAATTCTAATTGTCGATGATACAAAGACCAATGTAGATATTCTTATACAGGCCCTTAGGAACGACTATAAGCTGGGCGTGGCCCTTAATGGTTTCAAGGCCATAGAATATACAAAAAATAACAATCCTGATTTGATACTCCTTGATATCATGATGCCGGATATGGATGGGTTTGAGGTATGCGAAAGACTGAAACAGGACCCTGAAACCCATGACATTCCGATTATATTTATTACTGCTCTCGAAGAAACTCACCACAAAACAAAGGGCTTTACAATCGGAGCCGTGGACTACATCACCAAACCCTTTGACATCAGCGAAGTTAAGGCCCGTGTGAAAACACATCTTGCCCTTAAAATTGCCCAGGGTGCATTAAAAAATCAGAATATAATTCTTGAAGAAAAGGTTGATGAACGGACAAAAGAACTCGTTCAGACACAGCTTGAAATACTCGAAAGGCTTGGCCTTGCCTCTGAATACAGGGACGAGGACACCGGCAACCACATCAAGAGAGTGGCTGAGTACTGTAGAACCCTTGGTAAAGCCGCAGGGCTTTCTGATGAAGAAGCAACCCTGCTTGCAAGGGCCAGCACGATGCACGATGTCGGCAAAATCGGAATTTCCGACACAATACTTCTTAAACCAGGCAAGCTTACCAATGAAGAGTTTGCGATCATGAAAACTCACACAGATATTGGTGCGAAAATCCTGTCTGGAAGCTCATCTCAAATCATGGAATCAGCAAAGATCATTGCCAGCACACACCACGAAAAATGGGATGGCACAGGCTACGCAAATGGACTCAAGGGGGACGAGACACCGCTTTTCGGCAGGATTATCTGCATCTGCGACGTATTTGATGCCCTGACTTCCGAGCGGCCCTACAAACGCCCCTGGCCCACGGAAAAGGCATTCAGCGAGATTGAAGCCTGCGCAGGTCAACACTTTGACCCGGATCTCGTAAAGCTGTTCATGGATCTGGAACCAGAGATTTTAAAGATCAAGGAAAGCTTCAATTAGTATAAAAATCCTGATAAAAATTTAACTGAACCAACTTCAGTGCTATGTTGATGCAGATGCCCTGTTTCTGGGGTTTCATGCCAGGTTATTGTATTGCGCCCCACTGGGGCCGGGTCAGTTCAAGGGTCACATGTTTTTGAAAACCGCTATATATAATCTTTTTTGACATATAATTGAA